>CAYHSQ010000030.1:0-9193 GCA_964359365.1 uncultured Candidatus Saccharibacteria bacterium
TTGAGGCGTGGAATCTACTCAATATTTAAAAATGAACGGAACTAAAAACCCGGTCACGATGACCGGGTTTTTAGTTTGTAACTACCTTAATTAATTTCGTATCTTAACGTTACATTAATCTTCACATCCTGTGACCCAGCTTGGATATCGGGTGCGACAGGTGCTCCTCCCATAGACGTTTCCATCATTGCGGACTTGGCGTAATACATCGGTTGAGGATAGTATCCACCTTCTTGAATGTCCAAAAGCTTTCCTAGGCTAAAACCACCAGCTTTAGCAATCGCCTGAGCTTTAGCTTTAGCTTGATCAATCGCCTTAGTTCTCGCTGCATTTTCCAAAGTAGACGGCTCGTCAATCGTAAAGTTCAATTGAGACACAGAGTTAGCACCATTGCTCACCACTCCAGATACCAAGCTACCAATCTTGCCAAAATCCCTCGCTTTCACGGAGACGGTTTGTGTGACTGAGTAACCCACAATTTCCGCTGGAGGGCAGGCCGCACTCATCTGAGTTGGGCAGCTAAAATATTGATACCTCGGCTCAACATTATAACCATCGGTTTTAATATCATCTTTACTCACACCACCATCCTTCAAATAAGCAATCGCCTTATTGGCTTTAGTATTATTCTCGGTCTGTAACTTTGCTAAGTCTTTCCCTCCCTGACTAATCACCGAGAAGGTAAAAGCTGCTACATCTGGAATTCCCACCACCTTACCCTCCCCAGTCACCGAAAAAGCTCGATAAGCTGAAGGTTGCACTTGCTTCGAGTAAGTATCTGCATAAGAATAAGCCGCAAAACCGACGAGTAAAACCGCCAAAATTAAAGCTCCGCCTAGATAATTCTTTATTTTTTCATTCATCATAATGTTCGTATTATAGCATTCTCGGGGACTCCTTTCAACTTTTAGCTACATTGATAGTTATATGACGTACCACACCTGTCATTTATTTCCTTGGCCTTACCCGCATTTTCCCTATATTTACTTATTTTATCTTTTATGGAGTTAATCAAGCTCTCATCGCTACTATTTAGATATTCTGTCCCAGAGCATTTATCCGCATAATCATTAATATCCTTTTCGAATTTATTCAAATTATCCTTCTGTTGTTGCGTGATATTGTATTTCAAAACATCCTTACAGGCTCCTGCTATAACAATTCTATCACCTAATCCAACACTTTCTGTTCTTGTTATATAATATCGGCAGTCATTATTTTTCAGATTTACTTCGTCAGTTGGGAGGTCGTCAAGATCTTTTTGATGATCAGTTAAGACGTGTTTGTTCTCAGTGCAGTATTGGCTTAATTCATAATCTTTAATTATGTCATCCAAATTTGGACAGTTAGCAGCCGTCGTATTATTAAGGTATTCGTTGATTAGTTTTAATTGATTTTGTGTTGCGGCTAGTTGACCTTCTAACACTTCTATCTCATCTTCTAGATCCTTAATTCTCTTATTGTCATCAACAACACCCTCAGTTGCCAGGCATTTTTTAGTTTCTTGATCTAGAAAGTTAGGCCCCATTCTGTCACAAGAAAGATTGGCTCTTGAGGAATTTCTGACGTAGTTTAAGAAATCAAACATTCTAGTTATGCAAGACGGGCAGCAGGAAGGATTAGCAAAAGCATTAAAAACATTATTAAATAAGTCAGACTCTAGGGATGCATAAGTAAGGGGGTTGCTAGTTGTATCAATTCTATTAACCAAATCTTTAATTTTTTGGCAGACCGTTATCGTGGACGGATCAGTAGAGCTTCTTGTTGTTAGATTATCGAAGCCGCAACCCTGAAAATCATTAAATTTTCCCAAATTACATTGGCCACCCTTCTCTTTTAAAGATTTTATAAGGTTATTTTTGAATTCAATTTGATTTTTAATAATGGCTAATTTACTATCGAGATCCTTTTTTATTTTTTTAATGACTTCTGCGTCATAATTTGAACATGGCTTGGTGCATACTTCCTCAGTTAAATTTATATTAAGAAGTGGTCGGCAGTTCATCCACATATATTTCCTCCCAACAGCCTCCTTTGCCTTTTCAATACAATATTCTTTTGATGGTGACCCTATAGCCCCAGATTCACTTTTACATTTTAAACTAACAGGGATTTCATATTTTTTGGTACTCTCATTATATAGATCCTCTTTATTATCAGGCAGACTGCAGTTGGAGTCTTTACATGGACCAATTACACAGTATTTTGGTGATAAATCAGGAATTTCCTCCTCGGCTTTTATAGCCACCTTTCTATTGTTAAAATTAGATAAATAAAAAATCGAGACTAAAAGTATAGATGATGTAATTAATAAAAATTTTAAATTATTCTTATACATAAGAATTATAATTTAAACCCCCCAACCCGTGTCCTTCTCAAATCTGTTAAATATCCACCCAAGCCCAAAGATTTTCCCAAATCTTCGGCTAGAGTTCTAATATAGGTTCCGGGGCCGGTTTCTACTTTTAATTTTAGCATAGGGAAGTTGTATTCGAGAATTTCAATGCTTTTTATCTCTACTTCACGCACTCGCATCTCTACTTCCTTACCTTCCCGCGCATATTTATAAGCCGCCTTGCCGTCAATTTTAATCGCTGAATAAATTGACGGAGTTTGGCTAATCTTCCCAATAAAGTTTTTTAACACCCTCTCTACATCGGCCAGAGTTGGTAGTTTTTCAGGCAAAGTTATGGGTGTAATGGGCCCCTCCATATCTTGCGTAGTGCTCAAGCCATCCAATTGAATATCCGCTATGTATTCTTTTTCACCTTTTACTATTTCAGAAATTTTTTTAGTATTCTCCCTCCCAATAGCAACCACTAAAACCCCAGAAGCTAGCGGGTCAAGCGTTCCAGCGTGCCCGATCTTTTTTATCCCCGTATATCTTCTGAGCTCGTTAATGACTCGGTGGGAAGTCACGCCCTTAGGCTTGTTCACCGCTACCGTGCCAAGCGTAACCAGTTCTTCGGGTGTTAGGTTGGTAATATTTTCTAGCATTTTATAGTTAATTTACGACTCCGCCCGTCATTACGAGCGAAGCCTTCAAGGTGAGCGCGGCAATCTCGAAATAGCTTAATCGTCGACTAATTGTAAATTCATAGTTAGACATTATTCGAGATTGCCGCGGTCGTTGTCACTCCCTCGCAATGACAGGCGTAGACGATTATTGCATAAGCCCATTTGGCAACATTCACGAATCAGTCTATAATCTTTCTGAGTTCTTTGCCATAGGACGACACATTCTTTTCTCGGCGAAAAGTTTGGTTTGTCCAACATAATGAGGTTTTGTCGGATGAGACACCTACTTTTGATTCTTGGATTTCTAGCTGGGTTTTTTAACTATGCGAACGCTGAAGAAAAAAACATTCCTTTTACGCCTCAATTTGAAAATAGTGCTTCTAATAATTATTCCGGAGATGAGCCCCTACTTTTCCTCGTGAATAATCCTGGAGATTTGGAAGATGCGATCAGCCGGTTTTATCTGCCACCGCCAGTCAGCGATGGTAATGGTGGAACTAGAAATGAAATTCAGCGGAATTTTTTGAAAAAGATTATTATGGAAGACATCAACGCCATCGGCTTCGACACCGGCACCCAATTTAGCATTAATGTTTTAAGCGGTGCCGACATTGGCGAAGATGCCACGATGCAAATTAGTGAGATTAAATATTCCGAAGAGCTCAAAGAGATTATAATCGAGGCCGAAGTGAGTAGTGGGGAACGTAAAAGCTTAGACAAGATCCCAAACTCTCGCGCCTGTTTCGCGATCATCAGTCGTAAAGACGCCCCGGACTTTAATAATTCTTGGAAGTTCACTCTTAATGTCACTAAGACTCAAAAAAAGACCGCGCAACGACTCCCGCTAGGGGATTTTAAGGACTGGGAGCTTGAGATTACTTTTCCTGATGCCTTAGATGAGGAATTAGCTATTGGTGCCTGTGAAAACATGGTGGAAGATGGTCTAATTCAGAAGTTCGAAAAAGTTTCGAGCAAGAAAAGAACTTTTATTGTCTACGTTAAAGAAACCACCCGCATCGAAAGTCTCTACGAAAAATTCCGCAAAGCTAAAGAAATCAAATCAGTAAAATTTATTAATAAGTGAATATCACACAAATCAAAAATCCCCCAAACGGGGGATTTTTTAAACTTTTTTAATTAATAGCCAAAACCGGCAGCAGCACAGGCAGTCGTTCCTCCCGCCGAAGCAACCATCATACAAGTCGGCACCGCATTGCGGTTTGCTGGATCTAATACGTCACAGCCATTTGGACGAGGACATTTGCTTATGCATGCTCCACCTAAGTCGTTACCATTAGCATCTGTGCCAGCAGACATAAAAATACAAGCTGCTGTGGTTTGACAAACATACTTATTAAAAGTCCTACATCCCCCTGGACGAGCACTGCCAAATCCTTGGGCATAAGCTTCTTGAGTAGTCATAGTGCTATTCGTAGGAGAGCTCCCTCCAGTAGTTGGCATCATATAAGCTGGAGAGCCGACGGTATTATTTTGCACTGGAGTAAAAGCCGCCCCAGGAGACCACATAGGCGCCCTATCAGAATTATCAGTCGCACTTCCAGCCGCACCAGTAGACCAACTCGGAGCGGATGAGTCAGATGTGATATCTATACTAGGAGCTAATGATCCATAAGATCTAGAACTAGTCGGAGCAGTTTCGCAGGTTGCGCCAACTAATTTAGATCCGTCACCACAATCATTAGGACTAACATCGTTGCCATTTTTCTTTACAACACATGAAGGTCCACCACTACTAGCATTACTTAAGCACGCAGAACAGCCTCTTTGTCTTAAAATATCTCCTTCGTAGGGATCATTAGAGCCTAAATATTTATTCCATTCACCGCATTGAGGTACATTCCTGCAAACAAATTCATTGCCAGAAGTTAATTGCCAATTACACAATCCCCAAGCCACACCACAAGTAGTCTGATTTGTTATGGCTGAACAATAAGCTCTAGTTGGTCCAATATTTGTTGTACCCGTGCATGAATTACCACTCCATCTACATGCGGGATTATTTAAGGCGGCACAATAAACTCTTTGATTGGCTAAGCTATTATCATATCCACTTAAAGCAGCATCAACCATAGATTGGCATGAGTGCGATGTGTTGCGATCGCAAGCATCGCCCGAGCACCTGCATGAAGGGGCTATATATGGATCTAATTTGCATTTTTTATCGGCAGATAAAGCTTTGCACCTATTGTAACTATCAGATCCAGCTTTAAAACCAACCTCGCTAGGGCAACTAGCTGGTTCGTCCGCATTTATTCTCACCGACCCATTACTCAAACTCCCATTATTATGTACGACCACGATTGCGAGGGCTAAAACCAAAAAGCCCGACACCGCAAAAAATTTAACTTTTTCTATTTGATCCATATATTTATTTTTTTAACCCGACCTCTGCCATTCCTGCGTAGGCAGGAATCTAATCAGAGTTGTAAATTATTACCTTAATTTTACCACAATAATTTTAATAAACTCTATTGTGGATAACTTCTAAGTTTAAACTTTGCTTAAAATTCTACTTGGTCTAAAATTAACCTATGGATCTCAATCATTCTCATCACGAGAAACCTCTTTTGTTTATCATCGTGATCGCCATCTGCTTGGTCGCTGTTATTTTTTATCTATCATCGTCTTATGGTCAGCAGTCTCAAGCCGGCTGGCCAGAGAGTTTTGGTGGTCTTTCTTATAGTGCCCCTATTCACAGCGGAGTGGCTGGGGCACCATCTTATTTTACAAGAGGTCCAGTGCCTACTTTTACAGGAGTAATTAGTGGAGGGAGTGGCATGCCAAGTTATTTTACTTCTGATCCAATGGGTACTAACTGGGCCATTCCTACTAATATAGGCTCATCAATGCCCACAGACTGGGCGGCTAGTTATTTTGCCGACTACACAAGAGGTATTACTAATCCTATGGGTAACATGCCAAGTGGTTGGGGTAATTCTTCAACTAGAACCCTTCATTCGGAGCTATCTTTTGGTGGCTGTAATTCTTATGAAACATCCAAGGATGTTTTTGTGTGTGATTATAAGGAGAGTAGCTGTGCTGGCGGTGCTTGTGGTTTTAGGTGTGGTCCTACTACTGGCAGGGGACAGTGTTTCGAGCGTTATTCGTCCTGTTCATCTATAGCAGGAAGCAATATTGGTCGCTGTACTCTTTCGCAAACTCAATACCCTAAAGTTGGAGTCGTTGCTTACATTGAAGACGATTCTGGCTCTGGTTGTTCTATTAATAATGGAAAGTGCTCTAAAACAGGTGAGGACCTTGATAAAGCTTGTGCTTTAAAAACAAGAAAGTCAGATTGCGTTGGTAGTTGTTTCTGGCAAGGGAGTTTATTTAACGGTCAATGTTTAAGCAATAATGGGGGGGCTGTGCACAGTTGTCTTGGTCTAGATAGCAATTCTTGCAGTAACCAAGGCAAAGAATATTGCGAAGCTAAAAATGCTTATTGTGGCACTAATGGTAATGAGAATGACTGCGCTAGTTTCTTTGTTGAGGGATGGACTAGTCAAGATCGTTGCTACATTGATAGCGAGGGGGCCTGTATTAGTAAAAAAGACAGCAACGGTTTCAATCTCTCTTGCGATAGAAATCCCGCTACTACGATTCAAAATTGTAATGCTAGCCTTACCGAAGATTCTTGTAACAGCGATATAAGTATAGAAAATGGATGCGCGTGGAAAAACGAGTTTAAGTGTGTGCCAAAAAAGAACAATAACACTGACAAGTAGGTCTATATTTCTAATTAATATTTAAAAACAGCCGCTTTACGCGGCTGTTTTTAAAAGTATATTTTTTTAAAATTAACTATTCTGATTCAACTCCCTTAAAATCCTTTTAATTTTAATCGTCAGTGCATCCCGAATTTCATACTCTTCAGGTGGTAACTTAGCGAGCACCGCCACAGCATTCTTTAAAGAGCTCTCCAAACTATAGAGACTTTGGCTTTCTTTGATGTGCCACACCCCAGCTCCTAAAAATCCACCCATTCGCGCTGTTGGCTTCCAAAATAAATTTTGACAAAGCAAAAACACACCCAGAAACACCGCAATAAAAAGTACTACATTAGAAAATATAACCTGCTTGTTCATTTATAAGATAATTGTAGCATATCTACTTACTCCTTCTTCAAAAATCCAAATGCCTTCTTCTCCGTCATCCCCACTTTCTTACCTGGATTGAAAATGTTATCTGGATCAAAAATCTTTTTTACTTCTTCAAAAATCTTAATCATCTTTGCCGAGAACATGTGGTTTAAATAAGGCGTGCGAATTAAGCCGTCATTATGTTCAGCTGTAATCGAGCCGCCATATTCACCGATTAATTTATAAACCTCCCGCGCCACTTTGGGTATGGCCTCGCGAGTTTTCTGATCTTCTAATTTACCCAATGGAATAATGTGTAAATTCCCATCACCCACATGTCCCACGATCGTATAATCCAGCATTTTTTTATAAGGTTTTAAAATCTTCTCTAGGGCTGGTAAAAATTCTGGTAGTTTATCTGGTGCCACAATCAAGTCGTCGATAAAGGGGATCGTCTTTTTATCTTTCACTCTTTGTCTTAAGAGGCTGAAGCTATCGCGTCTAATCTGCCAATATTTTTCCGTATCCTTGCCTGCACTCGTAATTCTCGTCGGCAAATTAAACCTACTGATAATGCACCGCGCTTCATGCACTTTTATTTCCACCTCTTCTTTGGTGTCGCCAGTAAACTCTGCCAGCATCACCATTTTCGGCAAGCTCATTTTCTGCAAGGCCAAAAAAGCTTCCGGTATAAACTGCCAAAAATATTTCCAAAAGAAAAATCTTGCACCTAACTTTAAAGTATAATAATCAAAAAATTCCAAACTCTCCGGCTTCAGAGCCAATAATTTATTATTTACCAAAGACAAGACTTTCAAATCATCCACAAAAATTACTAAAAGCTTCGAATAATGTTTCGGATGAATTAAATTTAATTTCACCTCGGTCATGATGCCCAAGGTACCCTGAGCTCCCACAAAAATCTTCGTCAAATCAAACACCTCATTTTTCCAAACATTCCAAATCGCATACCCTGCCGAATTTTTACTCACCGTCGGCCTCTCCTTTTCAATTAAATCTATATTATTACTAACGAGCTCAAACATCTTTCGATAGATCTCACCCTCAAAATTCTGGAGCGCCATCTTTTGCTTTAGTTGCTTATGATTAAGCGGCTCAAACACATATTCATTCCCATCCCGCAGCACCATCTTCATTTCCGCTACATATTTTTCGGTTTTACCATAAGCTAAAGTTTTCTCTCCACCAGAATTATTCGATACCATCCCCCCAATTGCACACAGTTCTCGGGAAGCCGGGTAACTCGGCAAAAATAGCCCCTTCCTTAAGGTCTGTCTTTCAAAATCTCTATAGTAAACTCCGGGCTCGGTAATTGCGTGTCCGTGTCCCACCTCTTTTACTTTATTAAAATATTTTGTGAAGTCTAAAATGATCGAGCGATTCAATGGGCCCCCCGTCATGTCCGTTCCTGCCGTCCGAGCCGTCAAACTCAATTTCTGATCCTTTTGTTCATTTACAAACCCCACCAACTTCTGAATATCCGAAACATTCTTCGGTTGCACCACCACCTGAGGAGTAATTTTAAAAATCGAAGCATCGGTTGAAAACTTATCCAAAATCATCGGGCTATCTAAAACATCCCCCGTAACAATTTTCTTCAAATCCTTTTTCAAGTCCGCTTTCTTCACTATTTAATTTTACCACAAACAAAAACACCCCCGGTTTCCCGGGGGTGTTTTCTAAATTGCGCAAAAGTCTTATTGACCTTCAGCAGGAGCTGCAGCGCTGTCGGCGGCAGGGTTAGTTAGAGAAGCATCAGCTGTTGGGTTAGTATCCGCTGCTGGGACTACTTCTTGGGTACCTGTTCCACTGAACATCCAGTAACCACCTAATACCACTACTAAAACGACTATAATCCAAATCCAAACTTTCATATTGTTTTAATTTTGAGATAGAAAAAATAAAACGACCTTTCGTCTACTAAATTATATTCTATAAGAGAGGATAAACGTCGTCAACTATAAAAGCCCACGATTTCTAAAATTCGCAACCATTAACCACCCCTAGTCAAACTGATTTTTTTTATCTAAAATATCTTCTATGAATTACAAGGA
>CAYHSQ010000031.1:0-9109 GCA_964359365.1 uncultured Candidatus Saccharibacteria bacterium
TTTGTTTAATTTTTGAATAAAAATTAACTACAAAGTTGAGGCGTGGAATCTATTCTATATTTCTCCACAGGCTGCTTCTTAATCTAAATGTTATAATTAACGGGTGGAAAAACGACCTAGGGTTTTGGTCTCTTTTTGGATAGCGTTGCTTTTGATTGGCGGCATTTTTATATATAAAAGTATTTTTTTGAGAGCGGCAGAAAGTGTGCCGGTGGAACTTACCGCGTGTGAAAAGGCTCAAAATAAAAAGTTAGATATTAAAAATTTAGAAGATTTATTAAAAAAGAAGGAGGGTTTATTTCAGGAGGCTCAGAAAAAAATGGTTGCTGATTTGGAGGTTGAGGTGAAACAACTTGAGGCTGATTTAGTTAAGGTGGTTGCTAATATTCAAGATCGGATAGATAAGAATATTAAAAAATCTAATGATCTAGCTTCCGATAATCAGAAATTAACAGATTGTAAGGAAAATAGTTCTGGTAGGTTGGATGCGGCTAAGAAGGATTGGGACAAGAGAGGTAATCCGAGTGGTACTTTTAATTTTGCTATTTTTACTTGTTTTCCTTCCAAGGATAAAACATATCAGTCAAAAACTTATAGAGATTACTTTGATTATGAAAAATCGGAAGCAAAAAGATTTGGTGATTTAATTGTTGAAAATAATCAAAAAATTCTGGATTTATTAAAATTGGTTGACGATGATTCTAAATTAATTATTTCTAATAGGACTCAAACTGATGATGCTAAGGCTCGGGCGAATCGAGATTTTCTTGATAGGTGGCAAAAATTGAACGATGCTTTTTTGTTACAAACTCAAAAGATTAAGGATGATATTAAGGCGGCTTTAGAGGATTATGCCGCACTTGAGTTTGCTTGCGAATCAGAGAAGTTTTTGGAGGCGCATAAAAATGATCCTTTAATTTATAATGAGCTACCCGTTATAACGCCCGAGTTTACTTTGAGCGTAGAAGATATTATTGGTGACTTATTTGTCTTTAATCCAATAACTCCTGACTTAGTTGGTCCGGTAGTAGATCAATATTTAGCTGAGATCAATGAATTAGTAGCCGAAGTTCTTACTACCCCAACAAAGCCTTATAGGAGAAATAGAGATTGTCCGCCCTTGGTGGAGGAGCCTGAAGAGCTAATAGATCCTTTAGTGGAGCCTGACCCCATTGAGCCCAAGGAGATTAAGGCAACTAGCTGCGCTGATTTGTTGGGGCAGTTGAAGACGGATAAGGATGATTTAAAGAAATCAAATGCTAGGCTTTTAGAAATTGAAAATCAATTAAAGGCTGTTAATGATGCGCTTAAGGCTTGTGATAGAACGCCGCCTGATAGAAGAAATCAGACTTTGAAGCGGTCTTGTGAGAATGCTGAGAAGAATAAAGAAAATCTAATTCAGGAGCAAAAAGATTTGCGAGCGAAGGTGGATGGCTTGAAAGATATCAAATTGGATTTGAGTGGGGATTTTAAAGGTTTATCTCACTTGGCTTGTGTGCCTAAAGATGATGATGGTAGGGGGAATAAATATTCCGAAGAGCAGAAGGCTGCAATTAGAAATCACTTTAATGATAAGGTGCCGCCGATTAGTACTATTAATGCTGCTATAGATGAATTGAATAATAAGACCGAGGCTTTAGTGGGAGCTAATAATTTGGATGATGCGGCTGATTTAGCTAAGGAGTTTTGTGATGCTAAAAATAAACTTGCGAATAATGACACGTATAAAAAATTATTAAGTGAGGCGGAGCAATTTTGTAAAAAATAATTACAACTTGTCATCCCAGCCTCCTAGCCGTGATCTAGTTTAGTGTAAATATTAAATTAATAATAAAAATTCTATGTTAAAATTATCGAAAGATATGAGGAGATTGATTCTGGGAATTTTAATTATTTTTTTGGTGGGGTTTGCAACGACTTTGGCTATCGAAGATTGCACGAAGTTAGTTAAGGATAAATTAAATGCTTTCACTTGTAATATCCCTAAAGTTGATAGTAAAAATAATTATGTAAAAGATCGTACCGGAGCCTTTGTTTTAAAAACTGTGGGATTAAATGATTTTATTTTAGCCATTAAGCCGATAGCTGAGACTAGTAAGCCGTATATAAGTGATATTTTGGAAGAGGCAACTCTTGATTTGGTAAAGGTTATTTCAGATGCTGGGAAATTTATATATTCAAAAGATTTTAATATAGCTGACTTTGAAACTAAATTATCTGATATAGATACCAAGGTTAGTAAATTATCTGGTGTATTGGATTTGGAGATTAGAACTAATCCTAATGGTAATGGGGTTTCTTGGGGAACAGTGAAGGCGGCCTTACAAGATGAGGTGGCTGCTTTGGGTGTTTTTAAGGGCTGCTTGACCTCTTTTAAAATGATTAAGGAAGAAGGATTGGCTTGTGAGAAAAAAAATAAGGATGAAGCTGCGAATAATTTAATGGCGGCGCAGACGCAGGTGAAGATGAGATTAGCGACTTTGAAGAATCGTAAATCTACTTGTTTGGAGGAATGCGCGATGAAATTAGAAATGAAAAATCCTGATAAATATAAAAAGTAATTATGGCTTTTAAACCAGAACAAAAAGTTTTTTTGGTGGGCTCGGTGATTTTCTTGATGTTGATCGTAACTTTTTATTCTTTGGGTTTTTTAAGAGCGGCTGAGGGGGAGGGTTTGGCTTTGGATAAAGATGGTAATGTGGTGGTTACTTTGTGTGAGGGGACGGTTTGTTATCCTCGTAGATACCCTGATCCTATATTTGTAACTGCTTTAGATAAATATATTAGTGGTCAGATAAATAATAACGTTGTTATCGGAACTGAATACGGTGATTTGGTGGATGTTTTAAAAGTTTTAAATGAAAATAGAGCCGCGGCTTTAGCTTTGTTGGATAAGTTGAATAAGACTCCTAAGGATTTAAATGCGGCTAAATCTCAGCAACTTTTAATTGATGCCGTTGAAAAGATTTTAAATGAGATAGATAAAAAGTGTGAAGACTTGAAGGCGGCTATTGATAAGTTGCCAGAGCCAATGAAGCCGGAAGAGCCTAAGCCTATACCCCCCAAACCAATGCCAATGCCGACACCGCCAGCTAATCCAATGCCCCCGGTAATTCCACCAATTGCTAGCGTGGGGGATATTTGCGCCAATAAATTTAAGGACCCAGAAAGTATCGATTACATAGAGTGTGTTGCTAAGAAAAATGCATGCGATAAGTTGTTTGCACCAATTAGAGATCAGTATTTATTTGATTCTTTATATGGCCAATGTAAGAAAAAGTCCGATGATTCGAAAGCTGCTGTAGAAGATTATATAAAGGCATATGTTTACGAAAAGAGTTTGTGTCCTGGTAAGACTGATATAGAAAAAGAAAAGTGTGAAAATGCAAAGTTGGATACTAAATTAGCTAAGGAGGCTTTACTTAAGGATTGCGGTTGCGGGGCGATGGGGTTAAATGCGTTTTTGGATTTAGCGAGTGGCGGACTTAATTATCCTGCATTAGCTGAATATGTGAATAAAGATATTGATATTCAGATTGATGAGGTGGAAAAAAATATTCAAGGGGTGAGTGATGAGATTTCTGATATTGAAAAGCAAATTAAAGATAAGCAGGATGAGCAGAAGAAGATTCAAGCTGATACGACTATGGGTTTGGATGCTAAGGTGAAAGCGGTCGGTAAGATAACCGAAGCAATTAATAACTTAACTACTGATTTAAATGGTAAGATTAAAGAGTTGGCTGAATTGGAAAAGCGGAAAAAGGCTTTGGAAGATTCTAGGGGGGCTCAAAGTAAGATGCAAAAGTGCGTGGATTTTTTCAAAGATATTACTCAGGCCGTGTCCGCTAAATAAAAATGAGGAATTTAATTTTAAAACAAAAAGTTTTTCTTATAGTATTAGTGTTTTTATTTAGCACGTCTTTAGTTTTGGCTGACGGGGTTAGTTGCACTAAGGTGGATTATTGTAAGGCTGATAATAAGCTAACCAAGGAAGAGGCGAATAAGATTTTAAAAGATTTAGGTTTAACAATTACTACTAAAATAACCGAGTTAACTTCGCTGCAAATTCTCGGTTCAACTTTCGGTGGGTTTACTGATGGTGCGAAGACGGCGGCGATTAAGGATCAAGTGAGGGCGGAGGATGCCTTGGAAGCTGCTAAGCATGATAAGATAGATGGGCAAAAGAATATTGATAACAAGACTAAAGACAAGAAGGCTGCAACTGATGATTATATTGCTAAATGCAAAGACGACCCCTTTAGCGATCTTTGTATGGGATTGAAGAAGGATATTAGCGATTTAGAGAAAGATATTATTAATTTGCAGATGGCTTTGCCGATGCTTGATGTGAAGATAGCTTCTTTAACTAGGAGATTGGAGGATTTGAATAAATATTTAGAGGCTTTCGATAAATTTAAGCCATTAGAAGAGGAGGTGAGTTGTTTGCAAGGACAGATTGGGTGTGCGGCTAAAAAGGCTTTTGATCAGATTGATAACACGCCTGAAATTAGGAAAATTAAGCCTGATAAACCAATAGATCCTCCTGAGCAACCCAAGCCTAAGGAGTGTCCTTTTCCATCGGATGCTGTGAATAAGGCTGGGGCTAGGATTGGTAAGGATATTGCTGCGATAGGATCTGATCCTAACGGGGTTTTTCGGGCTTTAGGAGCGGCTTTGAATGAATTTGCTAATAAAAAAGATGATGCTTCTGCTCAGGCTATTAATGATGCTCTTGATGCTATGAATAGGGCGGCTGATCAAAATTTATTTTATTTTGGTCCGCAGGGTTTGGCAGATTATAAGGCTTTAAGGGGGGCTGTGAATGAATTTAAAAAATGCTTAAAAGAAAGGAATTGCCCTCCTGGTAAGCCGGGTGACCCTAAGCCAAACAAAGATGGTAAAAAAGTTTATTTCTTTACTGGTGCGGTGGGAAGTAATGGAAGGAGTTGGTGTGGACCATGTCAAACATGGAAAGATAATAATCCCGGATACGCTAATATTGATGGTTTGGTGAGTGTGGAGTTTTTACGACCAGATAATCCTGGACTAGCGGATCCTTCTCAGAAATCTATTGTTGATAAGTATTATAATAGTGGAGCTGGAGTGCCTCAGTTTGTTTTTGTGGATAAAGATGGTAATAAGGTGAGTGGTTCTGCTTTCCCATCGATTCAGTCTATAAAAGATTTTTTAAATAAATAAATTTTATGAGTGATAATCGCAATAAATTAAAAGTTTGGTGGGTCGTAGGGGTAGTTTTATTAATTGGTTTGGGGATTTTTGCTTACGTAAATAAAAGTACGACGGATGTTCTTGTGAAGGCGGCTGACGTGACGGTGAGTCAGGCGGGAGGTGGAAGCTGTGGCAATCTTGGAACTAAGGACGAATTAAAAGATGCCTTGAGTAAGTTTAGTTTTTCTGGTGCGGTTGATGATGTGATAGCTGCTTGTAGTGCTAAGGATGGTAAGTGTGGAGTTGAGAAGGCTTATTGGGGTATTTACCAATTTAAAGGGGAATTTGCTGTAATAGCTAATTGTAAGATATCTGATGATGATTTTAAGAAGGCCTTCCCTGATTATAATGGTGTGCCTGATATGGGAACACCGCCCGATGGCGGGCCAGGTAATCCGCCTAATCCAACTGACAATGCTTTTGGGTGTGACGAGACTAATCTTGATGCTGATTTTGATTCTGTTTTTAAGAGTGGAGCTTGTGTGAAGGGTGGTACTTATCCTCCAAAGGAGTTGGCTGATTATGCTTTGGGTTCTTGTGCGGATGATACTTATACTAACTATCCTTCTAAGTTAAGGGAGAATGCTGATGGGGTTAGGGGTGTTTTGGCTAAGTGTAAAACTTTGGCTAATAGTGTGAAAGATAAAAAAGATTTAAGTAAATCTGAGGCGGATCAGATGAGAGATTGCGTGCAGGACATGGGGTATATTAATCAATGCATGGCTAAGTTTTGTAGTAATCAGGAGAGAGCCGAGCAAAATTCTGGGACTAAGGGGGGTTATTGTTGTAAGAATGGAGGTTCTAAATGTGTAAGTGGAGACGCTAACTACGTTGCTTATTCTGAAATGAATGACTCTGCTGACAAACCTCTTTCTGGTAGTGGATCTAGAGAAAGGTGTGCGCTTGGTTTTACTAAGCCATTAACTTGTTTTACTAGGCAAATTTCTTATATGGAGCAAGTTAAGGATCCAAATAGAAAGGGGGATGTCATTACGGCGGCAGAAATAATTCCAGTAACACCAAAGTTCGATATTAAGAATACTGATGGCACTATGGGTTCTTGTACGGCAAATATTGTTGGTTTCGATAAGAATAAGCCTGATAGTAATGGTAAGTGTACTGGCTATCTTTTAACAAATGCTCATTGTATAGAACATGATAAATCGGTGACCGATGTGCCTAAGTCAACTTTTTCAAATGGCGGAATAATTATGGATATAAGTGATTTGAAGTTGGAAAAGATTCAAAAAGATAAAAGTCCTGATCTAGCTTTAATTAGCTTTAAGGCTAAATGTGATAAGGATATTCCGGTGGTAAAAGTTTGTAATGATCCAATAAATGCTTGTAATTATTTCTTAAGAGGGGGGAATGATTATGGTGGGTCTTACCCGGCCACGGGGAGACTTTGCAGTTCTTGTAAGTGTTTGGGTATTTACTATGGCGGTGGTTCGGTGAAGGTGGATACGACTTGTGCTGGCGGCGCTTCGGGGGGTGGGATATATGCTAAGCCTAAGGGTAAGGAGATTTGCTTAGCTTTTGTGACTAATCAAATTGATGTTAAAAAGGGTGAGACGATTGCCGTGTCTAATGAGGCGATTCTTGGATTTTTAAAGGATTGGATAGATAAGGGATTAGTGGGTGTGGTGAAATAGATTTAAACATCAATGTTGAATCACCTTTTTGTTCATTTGAGGAATTATGCGGTGAAGGAGAAGAAGACTTTGTATCTCCTCTCCACGGTGATTTTATTTTGGTCTTTATTTGATGGGATTATCACTTACATTGTGCCTATTGTAATTACGGATAGTGGAATTTCTAAAACTTTGATGGGGATTATTTTGGGGACTTCATCGGTTGCGGGAGCGTTATTTGATTTTATTGCTTGTAGATTATTTAGGAATACTTATTATAAAAAACTTTTTATAATAATGTTTGCGATTTGTTTTGGATTTCCACTACTCCTTTTCAAAGCCCACTCCTTTTTCATGTTTGTGATTGCGATGGCTCTGTGGGGGGTTTATTATGACTTAAGAGTTATTGGTACGTTTAATTATATTGGCCGATTTACTCCTAAAAATGCCCATTCTGAAAGTTTTGGAGTGTTGCAGGTATTTTCTTCAATAGGGTATTTAGTGGCCCCACTTATCGTTGGTCTTTTGATTGCTGATTCTTTGAATTGGCAACCTTTTGCTTTGTCTTGGATATTTTTAATACTCTCGATCATTTTTTTCTTGATTTTAATTAATCAAACTAGGCGGAGTGGGGAATCTGATTGCGTAGATGAGTTATGTGATTTAGCTGAGAGTAGGAGGAGTTTTTTGTCGGAGGCGATGCTTTGGGGTAGAGTGGGAAAAATATTATTTCCAGTACTCCTCTTAACCTTCTTTCTTTCTTTCTCGGATGCTTTTTTCTGGACGATAGGACCTTTAGTTGCCGAGAGTCTTTCGGAGATAGGAGAATTTGCTGGAGTTTTTATGATGGTGTATGCTCTGCCACCACTCATTGTTGGGTGGACGGTGGGTTCTTTTACGAAAAGATATGGTAAGAAGCACACGTCCTTTCTTTGTTTGTTTTTTGGTGGACTCTTTTTAACTTTCTTCGGCTATATAAATAATACATTTATATTGATGGCTGATATTTTCATCGCGTCCTTTTTTATGTCGATGGCCTATCCAGCGATTAATGGCGCTTATGCCGATTATATAAGTGAAACTGAGGAATATGAGAAGGAGATTGAGGGGTTGGAGGATTTTTATGGGAATTTGGGGTATGTGGCGGGTCCGATTATGGCTGGGTTTATGGCGGATCAATTGGGTAATGGTAATACATTTTCCATATTGGGCTTGCTAGGAGTAATTATGTCGCTTATTCTTATGGCAGTTACGCCTAAGAGTATTAATGTGCGCTCTCGTTTAGAGAGTGCTGCTTAGAATGTAATATAGGCCAGTGTAGCTCAGATGGCAGAGCATCTCACTCGTAACGAGAAGGTCGGCAGTTCGATTCTGCCCACTGGCTCCACGGAGAAGAATCTAGAAGTTGGTAATTATAATCTAGTATAAGATAGAGGTGCGGAGATTATATTCCTGCCTCCGCAGGAATGATAGGCGGGGGATAGAATTGAGAAAATTTATGAATAATAAATATGATAGTTATAATGCTCATTTAGCGATTTATGCTGGGGCGGGTGGGGATGATGCTAAAGATTGGGCGGATATGTTGTTCCGGATGTATTTTCGTTTTTGTGAAAAAAAAGGGTGGAAGGTTTTAGGGACGGATGAGCGGGGGATCCAGATTGGCGGAACGGGAGTTTATGGTCAGATTAAAAATGAGATGGGGGTGCATCGACTTGTTCGCATTTCGCCCTTTTCTCAGAAAAAATTACGGCACACTTCTTTTGCGTTGGTGGAAATTACTCCAATTTTACCGGTGCGGGATTTTTCGCATTTAAAAATTCCGGAGGATGATTTGCGAGTGGAACTTTTTCGATCGAGTGGACCGGGGGGGCAGAATGTAAATAAAAGAGAAACCGCGGTAAGAGTGATTCATGTGCCCACTGGGCTCGTGGCTGCTAGTCAAAATCAACGAAGTCAGGAACAAAACCGTGATTTTGCTATGGCTTTATTAAAATCCAAATTAGTAAGGTTAATGGAAGAAAAAAGAGAAACCGAGCTGTCTAATTTGAGAATTAAGGTGACGCCAGATTGGGGTAATCAGATTCGGTCTTATGTGCTTCATCCCTACCAACAAGTGAAGGATCACAGGACAGGAGAGGTGAGTCATCAGCCAGATAAAGTGTTGGATGGGGAGCTTGATGCTTTTATCCTTGCTGAGTTATCATTAGAGGGTTAAAACTTAATCTTTTAGCAAACTTCTTTGTCGC
>CAYHSQ010000032.1:0-8851 GCA_964359365.1 uncultured Candidatus Saccharibacteria bacterium
TTTTTATTTTTAAATATTGAATAGATTCCACGCCTCAACTTTGTAGTTAATTTTTGAATAAAAAATTAACTACAAAGTTGGGCTCTGAATGACAGTAATGAAAATTAAACAAAACTAACCTCGCAATGACAGTTATTACAAATTAATATGATTTGACTTAGGAGTTTCACCTTCGGTTTGGGTTTTGGTGATAACTACTTTACCATTTTCTTTTTGGGTTTCTAGGAGCTTTACTCTTTTATTATTAAGGAAGGTGAAGGTGCCGGGTTCGGGATTTAAGGCTTTTATTTTATGATAAATAATTTCGGGAGAATCGGTTGCTAAATTTACCTCGGCCATTTCGGTTGAGATTTTTTTTGTGAAGGTGGCGGCTGCGTGATCTTGCTTCTTGGCTTCGATGGAATTTAAATTAGGGAGGGTTTCGATTAAGGCTTCGGCGCTTAAGTTGGCTAGTTTTTTAGCGAGGGATAAATAATTGTCGGCTTCATCGATCTCGAGATTTTTTTGAATAATGATTGGGCCGTGATCTACTTTTTCATCCATGTAAAAAAGAGAGGTGCCGGTTTCTTGGTCACCATTTAAGAGGGCGGTTTGGATGGGGGTGGCACCACGGTATTTAGGGAGGAGTGAGGGGTGGACGACGACGATTGGTTTCACGGAAATAATATTAGCGGGGAGGATTTTGCCATAGGCGGCGAGGACTGAGAAACCGAAGTCTAAATCTTTGATTTTATTATAAAAAGCTTCATCTAGAGTTTCGGGGGTGAGGGTTAGAATATTATTTTTTTCGGCGAGGACTTTGACGGGGGAGGCGGTGATAACTTTGTTGCGGCCAAAAGGACGGTCGGGGTTAGTGACTACTATAAAAGGTTTTAGATCAGCGGCGATTAATTTTTCTAAAATGGTTGAGGCGAAGTCTGGGGTGCCCCAGAAGAGGTATTTCATTTTTATTAGAATTTAGAATCTAGTTACTAGAATCTAGAAGTAATAATGAACTCATTTTAATAGAGTTCTTAGATATTTTTTCTACTAGATTCTAGCTTCTAGATATTAGCTTCTTGCTTTAATATAGTCGATGAAAAGTTTGCCGTTTAGGTGGTCGACTTCGTGTTGGAAGACTCGGGCTAAGAGGCCCCAGGCTTTGAATTCGATTTTTTTATTATTGGCGTCGAAGCCTTTGAGCCAGACTTTTTCGGGGCGAGAAATTTCGCTGAAAACATCTGGGACGCTCAGGCAGCCTTCTTCCATTAAAACTTCTTCTTTAGAGAGCTTAGTAATTTCGGGGTTGAAAACTGCGTAGAATTTATTTTCTACTTGAGCCACGAAGACGCGGAGATTTAAACCGATTTGGTTGGCGGAGAGGCCGACACCATTAGCGGCATGCATTACCAAGCGCATGGTTTTTAAAAGTTCGCGGATTTCTTTTTTGGTAAATTTAGAGAAATCAAAAGAGGCTGTTTTTTGGCGGAGAAATTTTTCTTCCTCTTTTTTTTGAATTGTGTAAATTGGGGGTAGGGGATGCATCTTTTATTTTTTTAGGAAATTTATTATTGAGGAGCCAGGTTTTGGTAAAGTAGGCGCCTTTGTTTTTGATATCTTTTTTTTCGCAGATATTTTTTGCGGCCATCATGAGAAGTTGATGATCAAAGTTTTTAGCAAATTTGATGTAGATCGGAACGTGTTTCTGATCTTCTAAAATTCTTGCTAGCTCGAGGCCGATATTTTGATGAGCGCTGTAAACTCGGGATCGCTGATCTCTCTCATTGAGACTTTCGAGATATTTAGGTAGAATCTCTTTAAATTCTGGCACGAATCTATTATGCATCGTATTTTTGTATCTGTCAATTTAGGTGAGGGGGTGAAAGATCGACTTTCGAAATTTTTGGAAATCGAGCTTCGGTCTGCGGTTTCTTTGGGCGATTGGCGCATGGAGCTTCGGGATGATTGGCATGTGACGATTTTATTTATTGGGGAGGTTGATGATCATGAGATTTATTTGGCGACGCAGGCGATTGCTGAGACGAAGCATCTACTCGCGCCTTTTTCTTTGTGGCTCGAGGATTTGGAGTTTATGAAATCTTATGAAGATGGGGCGGGGATGCTTTGGGTGAAGACTGATTTTGAGGCGAATAAGATTTTGGGAGATTATAAGGAGGCTTTGCAAAATAGACTTTTGGATTTAGGGGTGAGGTTTAAGCCGGAGCATAGAAAATTTAATGGACATATTACGATGTTGCGAGCGAAGCGGCCGAGTGGGGCAAAAACTTTTGAGTTGCCAAGATTTGATTCGCTTGAAGTGGAGGTGAATGAAGTTCACTTGATGGAGTCAGGAAAAAAATTACCTCATCAGCCAAAATATGAGAGTTTGCAAACTTTTTCTTTGAATGGGGAGGGTGATGTGGCATAATAGTTATATTGAACTGGATCCCCGGGTCAAGCCCGAGGATGACAGGTATTTTTATGAAAGAAAAAATTAGGATTTATTTGATACCTTTGATGGTCGTGGTTTTGATGGGTTTGGCGACTTTGAATGGTTATTATTGGGGGCAAACGGTGAATCACTCTTTGATTATTAAAGGGGTAGATAATATTACTGGTGGGAAGATTGAGAACAAAGATTTTAATACGGTGTGGCAGGTTTGGGATTTAATTAAGAAGGACTATTTGAAGGCGGACACGGTGAAGGATCAAGATTTAATTTATGGTGCGGCGGCTGGCTTGGCCACTTCTTTGAAAGATCCTTATACTTTGTTTTTGAATCCGGAAGAATCGAAAAAATTTAACGATGATATTAAGGGTTCGTTTGTGGGGATTGGCGCGGAGATTGGGTATCGCGGAGATTTTATTGTGGTGATTGCGCCTTTGAAAAATTCGCCGGCGGAAAAAGCGGGTTTGAAATCGGGGGATAAGATTTTAGAGTTGGATGGGAAGTCGGTGCTGAATGTTTCTGTGGACGATTTGGTGAAAAAGATTCGTGGGCCAAGAGGCACCTTTTTAACTTTGACGGTGCTGCGAAATGGGGAGGAGAAGACAAGAAAGATTAAGATTGAACGCGACAAGATCGAGGTGCCAACATTGGATTGGGAAATGAAGGGTGACATCGCTTACGTGCAGCTTTATAGTTTCAATGAAAATTCGGCAAAGCTAATTGTTGATTCTTTTAACTCGGCGCTCACGAAGGGGGCGAATGGATTTGTCTTAGATTTGCGAGGTAATCCTGGAGGTTATTTGGAGGTGGCGGTGGGGTTGGCCGGGATCTTTGTGGATAATGGCCAGGTGGTGGTGTCGGAGGAGTTTAATAATGGGAAGAAAGATGAGTTTAAATCTAGGGGGACGGCGGTGTTGAAAGATTTCCCACTAGCGATTTTGATTAATAAGGGTTCTGCCTCAGCCTCGGAAATTTTGGCGGGAGCTTTGAGAGATTATAATAATACACCTTTAGTTGGTGAAAAGAGCTTCGGGAAGGGGACTGTGCAGGAATTAAAAGAGTTGCCGGATGGTTCGACTTTGAAGATGACGGTGGCGCATTGGATTTTACCTAAGGGGGATATTATTGATGGTAAGGGAATTGAGCCTAATTACCCTGTGGCGATGCCGGAGGATAAAGACTTGAAGTTGGATGATAGCGGCAGGCCTTTAAGTGATCCACAGCTTGATAAGGCGTTGCAGGTAGTGAAGGATTTGATTAAGTCTAAAAAGGTAAATTAAATTTTAGTTGAGATAAAAAAAGTTCCTCGTTGAGGAACTTTTTGATTTGTTATGAAAGAGGAAGGATTTGAATCGTGCTTAGCTCTTGAAATGTTCTTATTACGATACCGGCTGTTAGACCTTTGTTGCCAGTGTCGCTCCTGGTAGAAAAGGTGTCGTCGCTTAAGTCGAGACTGATTTGTACTTCGTAGATATCTTTTATATTAGGATTACTTGTATCCTTACCTGAGCCTGATTGAGCTTGGATCCAAGTTGCGAGAAGGTCTTCAATAGCTTCGGGCTCGGCGTTGGTTTTGATGGTTCTTTGAGTTGGATCATTGAGATTGAAGCTGATGATGATTAAGATATCGGTTTTCATATCCCAGGCCTTTCTTTATTGGTTTTTTAGGAACTGTTCTAGATGATATCTTAGGTGCTATTACTTGTAAAATAATCTTTCATTAAGCTTGTTTTTTTGTGGATTTAAACTATATTGGGAATAATATATGAAGGTTTTATTGCTAAAAGATGTGAAGGGGGTGGGGCGAAAAATGGAGGTGGTGAATGTGGCCGACGGTTATGGTCGCAATTTTTTAGTAAATAGAGGGTTGGGGAGAATTTTAGATGACTCTTTGAATTCTTTAAAAAAATCACATGATGATAAGGTGTTGAGCGGAGTGAAAAGATATGAAAAGATGGCGAAGGAATTAGCTGAGCGAGTTTTGGATTTTACAGTGAAGGTGGGTGAAAAAGGTGAGGTGTTTGGTGGAGTGGCGGCCGCTCAAATTAAAAAGACTTTAGATGATTTGGGATATCATGAGGTGGAAATTAAACTCCCCCACGCTCTAAAGAGTTTGGGGGAGTTTGAAGTGGCTTTTCATTTACCACATGGAGTAAACGGTAATTTAAAAGTTTTTCTTAGGAAGTAATTACGTTAACTACTTTGACGTTTCTTTTTGTACCATCGAAACGAGTTTTTCTGGTAGAGGTAAATTTAACTAAGCCGGTTTTGCCAGCATAGAGAGTGTCGTCACCACCGCGTTTCACATTCTTGCCTTCGAGATATTTAGAACCTCTTTGGCGGAGAATGATTTCTCCGGTTTTAATTTTGCCGCCATCAGAGACTTTAACTCCTAGACGTTGGGAGGCGGAATCTCTACCTAGTTTAGTAGAACCTCCCGATTTAGTATGTGCCATAGTTTTAAAACTTAATCCTTTGAGCGATCCCTTCGTTACTTATTCGGCTTCCTCGCTCGCAGTACTTACCTCGTACAGCTCACGAGAGACCTCATAAGTGCCTCTGGCTCATCTCAAACTATTAAGTTTTGATTTTATTATTTTTTGATTTTATTACAAATAAGTCTATTATATATAACAAAATATGGAAACAGTGTCAATTGAGAAGAGATTAGTTTGGCTCATTGGATTAATGTTGATTTTGAGTATTTCGGCCGGTTTTTTAATGGGAAGGCTTTGGGAGCTGAAAGAGGGCCGAGCACCGATTATAATTGAAAAATGTTCGGTTACGAGCTAGAATTAGCTTTATGCGTTTTTTAAGCAAGCTGAATCAGAAGAATTTGAATGGGAAGCGGGTGTTGCTCCGGGTGAATTTGGATTTAAAAAATATGGACGAGGGGAGCTTGAGGCTGCAAGCGGCTTTGGGGTCTTTGAAGTATTTGATTGATAATGGGGCGAAACCGATGATTTTGAGTCATCGAGGGAGGCCTAAGGGGGAGGATAAGGAGCTGTCTTTGGAGCCGATGATTAATTGGCTCAAGGAGCAGGTGGGGAATAAGTTTGAGTGGTTGGAGAATTTACGGTTTGACGGGCGAGAAGGAATGAATGATTTGGCGTTTGCGCGGGATTTGGCGAAGCTCGGGGATTTATATGTGAATGATGATTTTGCGACGGCGCACCGAGCTTGTGCTTCAAATGTAAATATTACGAAATTTTTACCGGGATATGTTGGTTTGCTTTTGGAAAAAGAATTAGAGGTTTTGACTAAGGTGCGAGACAATCCTCGTGCGCCACTTGTGGTGGTAATTGGTGGGAGTAAGATTGATGATAAGGTGGGGGTGATTGAAAATTTATATGATAAGGCAAAAGTATTTTTAATGGGGAGCGCTTACTTGGGTTTGGAAAATAAATGTTTGAAAAAAGAGAAGGTGATGTTGCCTCAGGATTTTATAAGCGAAGAAGGGAGGGCTTTGGAGATAGGAGAAAAAACGATTGCGGATTATTGTGAAAAAATTAAGGGGGCAAAGACGGTAATTTGGAATGGGCCACTTGGTGTGGTGGAAGATCCCCGTTATGCCGCTTCGAGCTTGGCGATTGCTAAAGCGATTTTGGAGAGTGGGGCGTATGCGGTGGTGGGTGGTGGAGATACACAGCAGTTTTTGGCTAAGAACGGATTAGAGGAAAAATTTAGTTTTATTTCAACGGGGGGTGGAGCGATGCTCGACTTTTTAGCTGGGAAAGCGATGCCGGCAATAGAAGCTTTAGAAAAATTTAAATAATATGGGATTAATTTTATTTCTTTTTCCTATATACTTCGTCGCTTTCTTCCGTTACCCGTTCCGCCCTACTAGTCATGTAGGGCTCACGGATTACTCAGAAAACTCCTCGTCTATAGAAAAAATAAATAAAATTTAAATAATATGAAAGAAGAGGATAGGCAGATTGTGGTTTTTTATCATGCAAGTTGCATGGATGGGTTTGGTGGAGCTTTGGCGGCTAACTTAATTTTTGGAAATAAAGCGGAATATATCGCCTTACGTCATGGCGAGCCGCCAAGACTCGATATTCATGACAAGCTTATTTATTTTATTGATTTTGCTTATTCGGTAGCAGATATGAAGCAGTTGATGGCTCAGAATGAGGAGGTGATTGTGATCGATCACCACATTACAGCCAAGGAGTCGGCGATGCTTAATCCTAAGAGTGTTTTTAATAATGAGCGATCTGGCTCGGTTTTGGCTTGGCAGTATTTTCATAAGGGTAAAAAAGTTCCTAGACTTTTATTGCACATCGAAGATTTTGATTTGTGGAAGTTTACAGTGCCTAAAACTCATGAGGTTTTGTCTTTTTTGAAGTTTGTTGATCATGATTTCAAAGTTTGGAAAAAGATGCTGAAAGATTTTGAGACGATTGAAGGGAGGAAGAAGTATTTGGCTGATGGAGCGTTTGGTTTGAGGTATGAAAAATTGTTGTTTAATAATTTGGCGAAAAATTATGCTGAGTTGGTGAGTTTTGAGGGGTATGAGATTTATGCTTTGAATGCGCCTGGTTATTTTTCTTCTGATTTGGGAAATCTTTTAGTGAACATGAAGGGGCCAATGGCTATTGTGTGGAGTTATCGAAATGGGAGGGTGGGTGTGTCGCTCCGGAGTGATGGGAAATTTGATGTGGGGGCGATTGCTTTGAAGTATGGTGGTGGTGGACATAAGGCGTCGGCAGGTTTTGCTTTAAAAGATTTTAATAATTTTCCATGGAAACTAATAAAGTAATTATTTTTACGGATGGGGGGGCGAGAGGGAATCCGGGGCCGGCGGCGATTGGGGTTTTAGTTGGGGAGAAACAATTTGGAAAATATATTGGGGAGACAACCAATAATGTCGCGGAATACAGTGCGGCGATTTTTGCTTTGGAAAAAACGATGGAGCTATATAAAAATTATAGTGAGCTTTCGATTTTAATTAATACGGATTCAGAATTAATGTATAAGCAAAATATTGGTGAGTATCGGGTAAAGGATCCGGGGTTGCGAGTACTTTATGCGGAGTTGCAAGATTTGGTGAAAAGGTTTGGGAAAGTTGAGTTTAAGCATGTGAGGCGGGAATACAATAAGTTGGCTGATAAAATTGTGAATCAGGAGTTGGATAGGAAAATGATGTAAAACCAATCCACGAAGTTCTTACTTAGAGCGCGCTCCGAGGGCGCTAGCCCGGTCTTACGCTCTAAGTAAGAACTTCGTGGATTGGTTTTGTTTATATAACTCCCGATTCACAATTTTATGGGTGGGTTGATGGAGGTGGGGTGTGGGGGTTGAGGAGGGGGAGGGGTTGGGGTAGGATTGTGGGAGTTGTTTGACTTTAAAATGGGGGTTTCGATTATGGAAGAGGCAAAATTAGTATTACATCACGATGATCCGCCTTGTGATAAAAAACTTAGGAGAGATGGTTTTTGTGATCATTGTCAGTTGCACCCGGATATGCAGAGCACCTGCTTTCATTCTTATTGTCCTAGATGTGACGTGGAGCTAAAGAAGATGAAATGCCCAACCTGTAACGAAGAGTTTAAGATACGTTCTTAAAGAAAGGGGTGGTGTAATTATGAAGAGGAGTGAGATTTTAAGAACAATGGAAAGATTAGTTTTTTTGTTTGGCGAACCATTTTTCCATTATCAAAATATTTTAACTCGTTTAAATACTCACAGAAGGTCTTTGGTTTGTTCGATGACTACTGAGAATGAATTTTCTTTTAGCGATCTAGCAGAGGCTCATTTGTGTTGTGCGGTGTTGAGGCATGACATTAAGCCAATGCTAGAGGATGCTGCTGGGGCTATGAAGCCAGCTAAGCCCTTAGCAAAAGCCTTTCAAGAATTAGGTGTTTCGGATATGGACTTGGTGAGCTTAGCTACTCAGTTGAAGTTTTTGCCAGCATCGCTTTTGAAAAGCGATGCTGTTAAGTCTTTTGAGGTTAATGATTCTGGGACTAACTTACAGTGGTATTTAATTAATTTGGGTTTTGGAAATTTGGTCACTTCAGATTTTCAGGTTTTGAACAAAAATATGTCTGAGATAGCCGATTGGTTGTACGATCGGCTGAATGAGGTTGAGGTGCGGATAGCTGGGATTATGAAACGCAGAGAGGAGTTGTTTCAGAGTATGCCAGCTTTTGCTTTGGCGACTGGCAATCTTTTGATTAAGGCTCAAGAGTTGGCTGATAAGTGGTGGGGTTTTCTGGGAATACTAACTCTTTTAGCTTCAGATGTTGGTGTGACTATTGAAGAGACTCTTGCTTGTGTTAATGATGTTGATTGATGGAGTTAAATCCTGCGCGGTGAGCGTGGGATTTTTTGTATATTGAATAGATTCGACCCGTTCGACAGACTCAGGGTAAACAAGCTCACCACAAGTAGATTCCACGTCTCAATTCCGAATCG
>CAYHSQ010000033.1:0-8792 GCA_964359365.1 uncultured Candidatus Saccharibacteria bacterium
AAACAAGCCCTGTTAGTTAAAAGCGAAACCAACCAACTGACGATCGGTGGTATCATCACCACCGTTAAAAAAATCGTCACCAAAAAAGGCGAACCTATGGCCTTCGTCAAAATTTCCGACTTCGATTCCAGCATTGAAACCGTCATCTTCCCTAAAATGCTAGTCACCGTCCAAGACTTCCTAATCGACGGCGAACCCGTAATTTTAATGGGTAAAATGTCTTTCCGAAACGAAGAACCAAGCCTAATAGTAGACGGCATAAAATCTTTGAGAAAATAAAAAAGGCCAACTAAGACCTTTAAATTTACTACTTAATACCAAAACACTCCTTCATTGAATATTCAAGCTTTAATAATTCTGTCTCCACGTAAGAATTATGCGAAGCATCTATATGTAAGGTGCCACGCTTTATTACCACAGAATTAATCTCAACGGAAAAAAATGGCTTCGTTTTAATTGTACGAATTTCTTTACATAAAATATTTCTACCTTTTTTCCACACCGCCCAGATAGCGTAATTATGCATAGTATCAATCCTCAAACAAACACAAAAATCCTTCCTACCATCTACAAATACCGGCTGAGACTTCTCAAATAAATCGCGTGACAACCATGTAACAACGGCATAAGAAGAAGTTTTATCAAGCACACGCATAACATAAGCTGCTTTCATACAGAATACCCTCCAATTAAAAAAGTTTTTAAACTCTTGAATCTTTTCCCCTAATCACAAAACAAACTCTTACACCTTGAAATCACTTGGTATCCAACATCTCCAAAAGTAACACCATCCAAAATGGGATACTCAACCAACGACCAACCTTCACGACTATGACCGGCTAAAACCGTTCTCGGAGCCTGAAGAACATTAGAATATACAAAGAATAAATAACCCGGACTCAAATCATCTCTCCCAGTTAGCTGACTCAAAAAATCAATAACCTCGCTAAGATAGATAACCGCAAGCCCGTCCCCTCCCACACTCTCAAAAATCTCTCGCGCACCACTGAGCTTTCGTAAACTCATCACCTGAAGTTCGCGACCAACTAAAGCCGGACTCTTAGACGGAAGCATGAATTTACAAAAATCTGAAGATAAACCCGCTCTCATCTTAGACAAGATTGGAAACTTCTCGGCAGATTCAATTTCTAAAGCTTCAACTAAAGGCAATGTCACCAAACGCTCAAAAACCAATCTTGGCGAATCAACACCCTCCCAACAAGGTTTCCTATCCAAACATCTTTCAAGTATCTTAGCCCATTGAAGCCCATGATGAGGGTGATTAAGATTATCCATCACTCTTCTAATAACTTGAAACTTACAAGCATAGTCAAAATCCACTAAATCTTGAAACATGCACACCTCCAAGAAAGTAACAATATTTCAAATAACCACAGATAATATGCCTTATTAAATAAAAAACGTCAAATTAATCAGACGATATAAGGGCTTTAATTATTGAGCTCTAAAACACCCTTATTAAACTTATATTCCGAAGTAAATAAAGTCACCGAAGCTGCCTTTAATTGTCCCTTGAACCAAGTATCAAAATCTTTTTTATCAGCTTTAAATTTATCTGCGTAAATTTCTTTCAAAGCCTGTGGCTCTAAAATCATCTTCTTAAAATCCTCTAAAGTCATATTAAAATAATTATTAGCCACCCCCTCCAGTTTTTTATCCGACATATATTTCGCTAACCGACCATCAATCTCACTCTGCACCGTCACCCCCAAATCCCCTTCAGCCCGATCAGCTAAAACCACATCCTGAATAATTTTTTCCAAAGCCGATCGCCGAATCTCCACGTCAATATCTTCTTTTTGAGTCTCATCCAAATTCTTATCTTTAGTTAACCGATCATAATATTTCAAAGCTACGTTCACCTCTTGTTCATATGAAAATCCCCAAATTAAATTTCCATTCACCAAAACTAGCGGATACCATCCCGCTCTAAACAAAAAAACTAATACCACCGCTCCAAAAATTAATATCAGAAAAAAACTATAAAAAGATTTCATTAATTTATTGGTTATTTTTAGAAGTTATCACAATCATTTTTTCCCCCAACCTTGCATAGGGATACTTCCCCCGCAACTCTTTTTCTAAATTCAACGGATCTTCCAAATAAACTAAATCGTCTTTTATTTTACCATTTTCTATAGTTAGTGGTTGAGTTTTACTCTTCACCCCAACCAACCTCTTCTCTAATTCAGCCTTCTCCCCCCGCAAACTAAAAAACTCCCTGACCGCCATTACCGTAAAAAACAAAAGAATGATTAATAAGAAATACTTCATCAGCCTTTATTTTACCACGTTAATCATGGTAAAAATAAGGGCAAAAAAAGGCGGCCTTTCAAGCCGCCCTAGATTCTGGAGTAAACACCAACCCCTCAGCAAAGAGGAGAGTTGCATTCACTGCAAAATCTGTCATGCAATTCATGTCCACAATTACAGATCAAGCACAGGAGCTCTGATTCAAGCCCCATGGTACCAGATCTCTTTTTGTGGTTGTATTGCATCACAAACTGCACTCCTCCCCCACTATTGGGTAGGATCACCCCCTCAACCCGAAGAATATCGGAACCGACACACCTCAATCCAAAAATCGAGGCTGCCAGAACATCCGCCCTTCGAATCCTGGTGGTAGAATCCTCCCCATCCCCAATTTCAAACGAAACTTTGACACCCTCAGCACGAAGCTTCATGGCATCAAAAAATCGGTCGTAATTAGGGCCATTAACAATTTTCCAACGTCGGATCATACGATCTCTCCTTAGATTTTTTTATCGAAGAATCTTAACTTCTTTTTCACCCCTACTTCGGAGCGACCAAGTCATACAACCTGGATTTTTTGAAAGAACCAAAGCTTTTCAGCCACTCTGTTAATTATACCATAAAATGACATAATAAGTCAAATAAACCTATTAAAGGCCTAAAATCTACATGATTTAAATAAAAAAATAAATAAGGTCTCGGTGATTTAGAGCATGACGGAGGAAAATTGCCGGTTTCATGTTGTTCGTTTCCCTTTAGAACAACATGAAAATTTTTCTGAGTCCGAAGAACAAAAACACGCTGGTGTTTTTGATTCCGTTTCTAGATTACCGAAACCTTATTTATTTCTTCAACAAATCCTTAAAAATCGAAGCTGGGATAGTCACCGAATTTTTTTCACCTCGCTCTTTCAATCTCACCTTACCTTTTTGCTGTTTCTTCCAAAGCTTCATTTTTCTGGTCCGATCTCCACCGTATAAATAACCAGTTACATCTTTTTTCATAGCCGAGATTGTTTCCCTAGCCATAATCCGCCCATTACTTGTCACCTGAATCGCTTGAGTAAATTGCTGTTTAGGCAATAAATCCCTTAATCTCTCTGCTGTCTGCCGCGCCTCTCTTTCTAATTTTTCTTTAGGCAAAATTCTAGTTAAACCCGGCACCACATTCGCCGCCACCATCACTTCCATTTTTGCCAAATCCCCCTTCTCAAACCCAATAATTTCATAAGTTAGAGAAGCATAGCCCGAAGTAATTGACTTCAATCTATCATCTAAATCCGAAATTAAATCCGCAAGCGGTAACTTCGTTGTCATTAATAAATTTTTACCCACCGTCTTAGTTTCAAAATCACTAAATCTAAAAAATTCTTTCAAAGCTAAAACACCACCCATATATTCTGGTGGCGTAAAAATTTCAAGTCGCGTCATCGGCTCTTCCACCTCTTCATAATCCGCCGGAAAATCTTTTGGATTAGTAATTTCATACCACCCATCCGCCTTCGTCCGCACTCGATAAGACACAGACGGGAAACTGTGCACTGTCGCCATATCAAACTCTCGCTCTAATCTCTCTGCAATAATTTCAAAATGCAATCTCCCCAAAAACCCCGCCTTAAAGCCTCGCCCCAACACCTCCGAAGATTCCGGTTCATATTTCAAAGCCGAGTCAGTCAAATGTAATTTCCCCAAAGCTTTTTTTAAATTCTCATAATCATCACCATCTTCCGGATAAAAAGACACAAAGACCACCGGCTGAGGCTCCTTGTAACCCGCCAAAGCCTCAGCAGTCCCAATCGCAATCGTGTCACCAATTTTTAATAATTCTGGATCTTTCAAACCAGTTGCAATATACCCAATCTCCCCATTTTTCAAAATCTGATCCTCTTTCATCTTCGGCAAAAAATAACCCACCTCTTTAATTTTCCCAGTGGCCCCAGTCGCCAAAAATTTCACTCCTTGATCAAACTTAAAACTCCCATCAAACACCCGAATAAAAGCAATCACCCCCTTGTGTTCGTCATACATCGAATCAAAAATCAGCGCTCTCGAATACTGATTTATGGGCTCTTCCGGCGGAGGCACATCTCTAATCACTCGATCCAAAAGTTCCGGCACACCAAAACCAGTCTTCCCAGATACTTTTAAAATTTCACTCGAATCAACGCCAATTAATTCCGCCAAGCTATCAATCACCTCTTCTGCTGCAAAAGTATTTAAATCCACCTTATTCACCACGCCAATAATTTTAATCCCCGCTCGCCTCGCATTTTCAAAGTTTGCCAAAGTCTGCGCCTGAATCCCTTGGGTCACATCCACCAGCAACACCGCCCCCTCCACGGCTTCCAAAGCCCGAGAAACTTCGTATTTAAAGTCGTTATGCCCTGGAGTATCAATTAAATTTAAAATAAAATCTTTGTAATGCATGCGCACCGGCGCCATCTTAATCGTAATCCCGCGCTCCTGCTCCAAATCCAGCTGATCCAAAAACTGCGCCTTCATATTGCGCTTCGCAATCGTCCCCGTCATCTCAAGCATTCGATCCGCCAAAGTAGATTTCCCATGATCGATATGCGCAATTATAACAAAATTTCTAATATTATTCATAAAGCACCACCTCCCCCATCAACTTATGGTCATACAACTCTCCCTGAGCAAACCACAAAGCCAATTCTAAATTCGCTTCAGCTACATTACCAGAAGAATGCACCAAATTTCTCACCGCTCGATTATCCAAATCCGCCACCTCATAGGAATCAATGGTATAATCCCCTCGAATTGTTCCCATATCCGATGTTAAAGGTTCAGTGCCGCCAGTAATTTTACGAACAATACCCACCGCGTGAATACCCTGCCAAGCCATCGCTACCACAGGCCCAGAAGACATATAATTCTTCAACTTTTCTAAAATAATTCCAGTCACTACCAAAGGATCTTCTGAAGGTGGTGTCTTTCCTTTTTTCTTATAAGACTCAATCGTCTTCATCCCTGTAATCGTCCGCCATTCTGGATTCACCAAATAATGTTTTTCAATCATCTCCGCAGTTGGCTGAATCATTTTCAAACCCACCATTTTCAAGCCAGAACGTTCAAACCGCTTAATAATCTCCCCAATTAAAGTTCTCTGCACGCCATCTGGCTTAATTAAAACCAAAGTCTTTTCCTTTTTGTTATCTTCCATATTTTTAATCTAATTAATTATTATTTATGAACCTCATAATAACACCTTTTTAAATTTCTTTCAATTAAACCCAAACCCCCATCATCCCGACCACCAAGCCAGGATCAAGTACGTTATTTATCATATTAAATAAATTTAATATGATATAATTAATCCATGAAAAGTCTATCTTTTATTGCGGTACTTTTTTTATTAGTCTCTATTGTTTTCTTTGGAGACTTAAATTCAAAAGAAAAAACCAAAATCAGCATTCAAGCTAACGAATTCAATCTCCAGCCGACAGATCAAACAGCTTGCGATCTCTTTCTGACAACCGGAGAATGCACGAGGCCTGGTTGTAGTTGGATAGGAGGAGATACAAAGGCAAAGGGTGGAAAATGCATAGACGCCTGTTCAGATAATATTTTTGGCATAAATGGTAGGATTAAAAAAAGTTTGCAAGCTTTGCAAAGTTCGCAAAATGGACAACCATCATTCCCAATTAGCGGCCTTGTTAATCAATGTCAGCAAAATCCAGGTTGCGTATTTCTAGGCTACCCACTACTTTTTGACGACAATAATAATTACATTGAAACTATACGCATATCTCAACCAGACTACTCACACTGCTGGGATAATGGTACTTATGATCCATTATGTCCAACTGTCATTTATCTAAATCAAATGTCTTTTAGCATACTGCCTCAATATGGCTGCAAAAGAACAAGTACTATTGCGCCTCTAGGTATAGTGAATCAAATAATTCAACAAGCAGGTGGATATGTAATATCGAGCCCATCACATGGTAGTTCTCAAAGCGTATTAAACTGTCACCAATTTGATGTAACAGGTTCTAATAATATAACTAACAGCACATTTTCATACCAAGCAGATTGTAATAGAGCAACAGCTAAAGGCCTATGCAATGGTTGGATTAATAACTCCGGAAACACAGGAGGAAGCTGTCTAAACATAGGGGAGGCAATGCCTCAAGACACAGAAATTGTAACAGCATCAGAAGCCACACCACCACCTCCACCACCACCAGGACTCTAATCATTCTCTTGAGCTAAAATCATTGCTCAATTGTGCTAAAATAAAAGAATGAAGAGTCTCTCTTTTATTGCGGTGCTTTTTTTACTTGTGTCGATTGTTTTTTTAGGCGATCTCACTTCCCAAAAACACCCCCTGACAGAAGCTAGCGGTGGGGTGGGTGAAGCCTGTACCACCCTAGACGGCAGGCGGGGCACAAATCAACAAATCGATGGCTGTTTTGATATTCCCGGTCGTCTTTATTTCTACTGCGCACAATGGGTTGAAAATGGCGCAAATCGAGTAACTAGAGGTTGTAAAAGTGGGTACGATCGCAATCTATGTCAAACCGACAAAGATATGTCTCATCAGGCCTGCTCACCTAAAGTATTTAATGTATGTAATACCTCTATGAGCACCTCCCAATGCTCATCTGCCGGCAAAAATGGATATCTCTGCTCATGGGGTCAACTCCAATGCATCGCCAATCAAACTCAAACAACCACACAACCAAATTCCGGCAGCTCTTGCACCGCCCCTAACGGCCAACCAGGCACCATATCAACAACCACACAAACCTCCTTTAGATTTGCTTATGATTGTGATCCAAAACCACACACCAGCGTACCAGATGGATTTTGTGATCAATTTAAAGGAAAAGAAACTGAATGTCGAAGAAATTATTTATGTGATTGGAGAAATGGATCAAGAAGAGTCACGGAACAAGTTCAAGTTTGTGTAGCAAACCCGATCGTCACCCCAACAACTGGCAGCTCTTGCACCACGCCTAATGGTAGACCGGGAACCCTTCAATCGGTTACCACCAACACCGAAAAGTGTTCTGATATCACAGCCAGCCTGCAATCCGCCTGCGTAAGCTCTGTAAGATATACATATCCTAGACCAGGACAAACTTGGCCAGCATATCCAAGTAGCTGTAGGGCGGGTTTCTGTATTTTTCTAAACGGTAGCTGCTCCTACTTAACAAATAATTCTCCTTGTAAGATCCAATTAAACTCAACAGCCTGCAATAACTTCAGATCAGATTACAGCACGGCACAGCTCTGCAGTTGGAGAGCGGTAGCGGAAACCCAACTCTCATGCGTCGAAACTCCAATTACCACAGGAGGAGGCACAACTGGAGGGGGTACACCAAGAGACGCCACTCCACCTACCATTATAAATACAAATCCAATCAATAATTCCAATAATATATCTCCAGACATAACCTCTGTTTCCATCGTGTTTTCAGAAAACATCCGCATCGATTACACAATGAACACCTATCCCCCTTATAAAAAAATCTACATTAAAAAACTTAATGGAGAAATTTTCGATACCATAGACATTAATCCCCAAATAGCATACCCACCATATGGTACGGGGTTTTCCAACCCATCAGCTACAGGCAGCACATTAAATATAAAACTCAACAAAAAACTCAATTACGACACAGCATATATCGTCTCTCTACCAGCTCAAAGCATTAAAGGTAGCTACGAAAGATCGGCTTGGTCTATTTCAGACTCAAATTATAACTTCTTCGCAGGAGAAGAACTAACTAGATTTACTACTAAAAAAGACACAGACCCCCCCACCCTTTTACCAACATCTACCCCAACTAATAACGCCACCAATATTCCCATCAACACTTCTTTAGTTTTAAAATTCTCAGAATCAATCGCTAAGGGTACTGGCAGCATAACAATCACCAAAACCGACAATTCCATTGTTCAAACAATAAATCTCTCAAGCTTCACTATTAATAGCACAACAGCCACCGCCAATCTCACCAATCTCCCATACAGCACCTCTTTAAGAGTAAATATCCCAGCAGGTGCTTTTGTAGATCTCGCGAACCCCGCCAACCCATCTACTGCCACAACCCTAACTTTCACTACTGCTGCAGACACAACCCCCATTACAACAACCTCCCTGAATCCAACTAATAACTCCATTAATAATTCTCTAGTTAATCAAATTACCATAACATTTAACAGAAGAGTCTCTTCTTTGTCTGGAAGAATTATCATAGCTAGAGACACCACCTATGACTGGAATTATATTTCGAGAACTCCAAGCTTAATTCTCAGTCAAATCACAGTATCTAACTCTTCCACCCCAAGCAACACCTTCTCTTTCCCCGCTTCAATCCCAGCTGGTACAAGAGTAAGAATAATTATTCCACCTAATACATTTAAGGATTTGTCTTCCGGCATTTCTTTCGGGGGTATCCTAAACAACTGGCCTAACGCCTGGATATTTACTACTGGTATTTGTGCTGGAGAACCTCAATCATCCTGTACCACCGGAGCTAACATGTATCG
>CAYHSQ010000034.1:0-8304 GCA_964359365.1 uncultured Candidatus Saccharibacteria bacterium
TAGGAATCTACTAGTAATATAGGAATACCTTATTTTCACTCCCCACTTTTTCTTCCTCATTTTTTACGCTAAACTATCATTAAATGAAAACCCTGATTCTTTATGAAGAGGATGACTTTTCGCACGAAGCTGATTTAGCTCAAAAAATCTTAGACGAGCTAAGCCCAATTCTTCATCTAGAAAACAAATTTATAGAGGTTAATTTGGTGGGAGATGAGACTATGAAAACCAACGTTCATTCTTATGAGGCAAAGAGTGGCGTACCTCGGCCAGACATTTACCCAGCCGAAAATCTTGGTGAGGTTTATTTAAACCCGAAGCAAATCAAAGAAAGAGGCGAAGATTTTTCTTTTATGTTGATCCACGGCCTCCTACATCTTTTAGGCTATGATCACTTAAAAGATGATGATAGAATTAAAATGGAAAGACAGGAACAATTCCTCTTGTCGCAGCTTTCATGACTAATAATTCCGAATATTTAATTGGTTTAGACATCGGCTGCTCTTCGATTAAAGCGGTCGTAGGCGAACTCGGCCGAGATGGCCGGGTTACTTTGGTCAAAGCGATTAAAAGCCCCATGCGGGGCATGAGGCGGGGGATGATCGACGATGCTAAGGAGGCAGCTGGCGCCGTCAACATTTTTCTAAGTTCCATTCGCCGGGATTTTCCTTTGAGTTTAAAAAATATTTATTTAAATACTGGCACTGCTCAGGCGCGTGGCGTAATGTCTCGTGGTATTGTTGCCGTTTCGCGAGCTGACGATGAAGTAAGTCACTACGACACCGTCGAAGTGATCCGCGCTTCTCAAGAAATTAAATTACCGTCAAATCGCATGGTTATCCACGCGGTTACCCGCGAATATATTGTCGATGAGGTTTCCGGCATCAAAGATCCAGTTGGTATGATCGGCAAAAGACTTGAAGCGAACGTCATGCTAATAGATGTCTTTTCTCCCGCCATTAAAAGTTTAGAAAAAGTCATTAAAGATAACGGTGGTGAAATTAAGGGCATGGTTTTCGGTCCTTTGGCTTGCAGCCGCTCGGTTTTAAATAAAAATCAAAAAGAATTAGGCGTCGCTTTAATCGATATTGGTTTTTCCACCACCAGTCTCGCTGTCTTTGAAGACGGCAGCCTCCTCCACACCGCCGTTTTTCCTTTCGGCTCTTCTCATATTACTAATGATTTGGCGGTTGGTTTGAAAATTTCTCCCGAAGCAGCCGAAGCGATTAAGTTTTCTTTTGGGGCTGCCTTAGCTAAAGAAATGCCCCCTCGAGAAATGATCGATTTAAAAAAGATCGATAGTCGGGCCAAGGGGAGTGTGACTCGCCGTTTCGTTGCCGAGATCATCGAAGCTCGCTTAGTGGAGATGTTTCAAGTGATTGGCGAAGATTTAAGACGCATCAATCGTTTTGGTAAACTCCCTGCTGGTATCGTCTTAGTGGGTGGCGGCTCTAAACTTCCCAATATTTGCGATTTAGTAAAACAAGAACTACATTTAGCCGCCGACTTAGGTTCGGCTGATCTTTCCTTAACTAACTTGAGAGATAATAATCTTTCAATCGAAGCAGATGATCCCGAGTGGACCGCGGCTTTAGGCTTGGTTTTTTTGGGTCACGACTCAAGGAGTGATGACACCGCCTACAAAAAAGAAGTCCCCGCTTTTTTCAAAAAACTCTGGGGTTATTTCAAACCATAATTTTCCCACTCCGTCATCTCGAGCGTAGCGAGAAGATCTAGGGGTTCCTCCCCCGCGTTCCCGTTTTGGAATCTCAACATCAAAAAAACAAAAAACCCGCGTCTCCACGCGGGTTTGGTTTCAGATCCTCAATTGGTTCAGATCTCCACAATCCTCATGCTAGCCGCAGCTTCTAGTAAGTGACTAGCAATTAGGTTGAAGTCCTTATCCCCAAAGCTGCTGAGAGATATTTGAAGCTGGGGATCGGCGCGATTCTTATCAAACCGCCAGTCGGTCCAATTCTTGGCTTGAAGAGTGGCGAGAGCTAGCCCCAGATTTACCTCCGAGTCCGAAAGCGTCCACAGTGTTCCGCCACCTTCAAATTCCAGAGTCCTTTCTGGGTTATCATCCTCTGATCCGAGAATGATTCCAAAAAGTATGGAAAGCACGAGACCGGTTCCTTTGAGACCCCGATTAAAAGCAATTCGAAGTACTTTTTTACCCAAGATCATTCCCTCCATCAAATAAGGTTAATTTATTAGATTAGAGCCTACTACATTTCAGCTCAAACTAAGGTTTGGGGTTATACATGCAATCAAAACCCTCGTCTGAACCTGTAAGTTCTTGGTGGTAGACAATGATTGAATGTCTCATCATTATACGCTGCTCGGTGTTATTCACCGGTGTTTCGTAGCTGATCGGCAGTATGGTAATGACTGACCCACCACCACGCTCAATTTTGGCAATTTCTCTGTTGAGATCTTTTTGTATTTCTTCAGGATCTCCTTGTCTAATTAAACCAAGCGGTGTTTCCACTAGCTTTGTCAGCGTTTGCATTTGAGATTCCCTTTATCAAATAACTGAATTTGAGCCTACTTCACTTCAGCCCCTCACTATATATTATACCATAAAATTATAATAAAAGTCAATATAGATAAAAAAGCCTATAAAAATCGCCTTTTTGTTTTTTTTACGCTAAAATAACAGTAATTTTTATGGCTAAAAAAACCACGCATAAAGTAAAAGGCGAAGATTGGGGGCTTGAGGAAGCCGCTACCCCAGACTTCAAGGCCAACAAAGCCAAAATTAAAGTGGTGGGCGTGGGTGGTGGTGGTGGTCATGCGGTCTCTCGCATGCGCGATGAGTTTCATAAATCGATCGAATTTATTGCGATCAATACCGATAACCAAGATTTAGAATTTTGTAATGTCGATCGTAAAATTTATATTGGCAAAAACGTGACTCGCGGTTTGGGTGCGGGCATGAACCCCGACCTCGGCCGTCAAGCCGCCGAAGAAAATAGGAATGAAATCGCCGACGCTCTTTCTGGCGCCGATTTAGTTTTTATTACTGCAGGGCTTGGTGGCGGCACGGGCTCTGGCGCTTCGTCCACCGTCGCCGACATCGCTCACGAATTAGGTGCGATCGTCGTCGCCGTTTTAACCAAACCTTTTAGTTTTGAAGGTTTGCACCGAGCTAGAATCGCCGACGAAGCTCTCTCTCGTATCAAAGACAAAATCGATTCTTACATCGTGGTTAACAACGATAAGATTTTTGATGTTATTAACAAAGACACTTCGATTGTTAAAGCCTTCGAGTGCATCGACAATGTTTTGAAAGGCGCTGTCCAAGGCATCTCCGATTTAATTTCCATGCCAGGCACGGTGAACGTCGACTTTGCCGACATTAAAGCTATTATGCAAAATTCAGGTGGGGCACTTGTGGGCGTTGGCCTAGCCGAAGGCAAAGACAGGAGTATTAACGCCGTGAACCAAGTTCTCACCTCACCTTTAATTGATATTAATATCGCCGGCGCAAAGGGGATTCTCTTTAGTGTTTCTGGTCGCGATATGAAAATGCTCGAGGTCAACGAAATTGCTAAAACAATTAATTCGATCGTCGGCCCCGGTGCTAAAACAATCTTCGGTGTTTACAACGACCGCCGTCTTAAAATGGGTGAGTTAAAAGTCACTTTAATTGCTACCGGTTTTGAAGATCGAGATAAAAGTTTACTTCAGGTTGGCAAAACTCCAGTCATTGAAGTGGAGCGTGGCTCCGATCTTTTTTCTGACGTTAAGATTTCTTCAAAAGAAGAATTACCAAAGCCTCCTTTGCCGACTCCGTCTTTCAAATTAGACATTAAGCCTCTCGGCACCTCAACCGAACCAGTGAAAATGGATTCGAGGCCCAATCACGATCCTCACACCAAGCCAATCACTTTTAGAGAGCCAATTTCCAAAGAAAAATTAAACGCTGTAGTCGAAGATTCTAAAGACTGGAACCGAGCAGAGTCTAAAGAAAAAGTCATTCCGCCACCCGACCCCAAAACCAAAGAAGACAGCTTCTGGGACATCCCCGCCTTCATGCGCCGCAAGAAGAAGTAAGGTTTCAAAAAAACAGCCATGTAAATTGGCTGTTTTTTGTATTTTCATCTCAACATAATAAAACTACCAGCTCGTCCATCTATTGCTTTTTTTTAGCACCACTATAATTAAGTTAATAAGGTCAAAAAGTAGGATAAAAAGTCATAAAAAAATAATAAAAAATGTTAGGTAAAATTAAGAAGCGTAGTGGTAACTTAGTTGATTTTGATGAAAAAAGAATTGAGTCGGCTCTCGGCAAGGCCTTCATGGCCACTAATACTCCGCACAGTGAAGATTTGTTGCGTGACCTTACACATAAAATTTTAGTTAATCTCGAAGCAATTTATGACAGTATCAAAATTCCAAGCGTAGAAGAAGTTCAAGATTTGGTAGAAAAGCAATTGGCTGAAGACGGCTTTTTCGACGTTTCTAAATCCTACATTATTTACCGCCTCGAAAGAGAGCGCCTAAGGGATCGCCACAAGAAAGACCTTTTGAGGCGTCTCGAGAAAAAGGAGTTAAAAGTTAAAAAGAGAAATGGTAATTTGGTTTCGTTCGATATTTACGAAATCGAAAAAGAGCTCGAGCCATTAGTAAAAGATTTTGGTGATACGATCGATACCTTGAGCATCATCGAAGACGCTAAAAACAATATTTTTGAAGGCATTTCGACCAAAGAAATCAACCAAGCTATCTTAATGGCGATCAAAAATCGTCTAGATCTTGACCCCGCCTATTCCTACATGGCTGCCAGGTTTTTATTTAACGATCTCTATAAAGAAGTCATCGACACTTCGCTCGCCAGCCCCACTTTCAAAGATACTTACAAGAATAATTTAGAAGCCAAAATTTCACTAGGAGTGAGACTGGGCCGTCTCGATCCACGTTTGCTTAATTTCGACTTTGAAAAATTAAAAAAAGTACTTGATCCTAGTCGTGACCACTTATTCTCTTATCTTGGCGCCCAAGTTCTTTATGATCGTTATTTCGTCAAAGATCATGATCAAAATATTTTAGAATGCCCTCAGTATTTTTGGATGAGAATCGCGATGGGCTTAGCCTTAACTGAAAAGGATAAAGACGAAAAAGCTATCGAGTTTTATAATCTAATCTCTCAATTACTTTACGTGCCATCGACCCCAACCCTTTTCCATTCCGGCACCATGCACCCCCAGATGAGTTCCTGCTATCTTACGACCGTCGAAGACGATTTACATAATATTTTTAAGTGTATCGGTGATAACGCTCAGCTTTCCAAGTATTCTGGTGGTTTGGGTAATGATTGGACGAATATTCGTGGTACTGGCGCCCTTATTAAGAGTACTAACGTTACCAGTCAGGGCGTCATTCCATTCTTGAAGATCGTTGATTCCACCACTGCCGCCATTAATCGTAGTGGTAAACGCCGCGGCGCCACCTGTATTTATTTAGAAACTTGGCACTATGACATCGAAGAATTTTTAGAGCTTCGTAAGAATACTGGTGATGATCGTAGGCGCACGCACGACACCAATACCGCTAATTGGATCCCGGATCTTTTTATCGAAAGAGTTTTAGCCGATGGTGACTGGACGCTTTTTTCTTCCGAAGAAGTTCCAGATTTACATCACACTTACGGCCGAGAGTTTAAGCGTCGTTATGAAGAATATGAAAGGCGAGTGGAGGAGGGTAGTATTAAGCTTTTCAAAAAAATCAAAGCTAAAGATTTGTGGCGCAAGATGATCACAATGCTTTTTGAAACCGGCCACCCATGGATTACTTTTAAAGACCCATGCAACGTTCGTTCGCCCCAAGATCATTGTGGTGTAGTGAAGTGTTCCAATCTTTGTACTGAAATCACTCTCAATACCTCCAAAGAAGAAACTGCCGTTTGTAACCTGGGCTCAATCAATCTTTTGGCGCATTGCGTTAAAGGTAAGATGGATTGGGATACTCTCAAAGCATCGGTTTTAGTAGCGATGCGCATGCTCGACAACACGATTGATCTAAATTTCTACCCTACTCCTGAATCCGAAAATTCCAATCTTAAACACCGTCCAGTAGGTTTGGGAATTATGGGTCTACAAGATTGTTTTTACGAATTAAATTATCAATTTGAAAGCACCGAGGCCGTTAATTTTTCCGATGAGGTGATGGAATTTATTTCTTATCACGCCATCTCAGCTTCAGCTGAGCTTGCTTTTGAGAGAGGGGCTTATTTAAGTTATCGCAACTCTAAATGGGATAGAGGATTGTTGCCAATTGATACCATTAAGCTCTTAGAAGAAGAGCGTGGCCGAGCTACAGGCATAGAACCAAACACACGACTCGATTGGGGTGTGGTGCGTGAGCTCGTAAAAAAACACGGTATGAGAAATTCTAACTGCATGGCAATCGCCCCGACGGCCACCATTGCGAACATTGCCGGCTGCCTGCCATCCATTGAGCCGATCTATAAAAATCTTTACGTGAAGTCTAACTTTAGCGGTGAGTTCACAATCATTAATAAGAACTTAGTTGAAGATCTTCAGGCTCTCAATCTTTGGAGTCAGGAAATGCTCGACAAGATTAAATATTACGACGGTAGTATTCAAAACATTTTTGAAATTCCAGCGGATATTCGAGCTAAGTACAAAGAAGTCTTTGAAATAGACCCTTATTGGCTAATCTTGCATGCCGCCTATCGCGGCAAGTGGATCGACCAGAGTCAGTCGCTTAATATTTTCACTTCCAGTCAGTCTGGTCCTCTTATTGCCGATATTTATTTAAACGCATGGCGCTATGGCTTAAAGACCACCTATTATCTAAGAACCCTCGCTGCCTCCTCTGTGGAAAAAAGTACCCTCGACATCAATAAAAAATATACCGACAAAGAATTAGATATTTCAGGAGTTACCAAAGAGCCAGAGGTTGTTCTAACCGCTGCTAAACCTAAAATTACAGTCTTCGAAGACGGCACCTGCGAATCGTGTCAATAATTAGTCATATTTTAGAAGTCCTGATCGAAGTCGAAGGGCGAAAGTTGTCAGTAATAAAAAAGGCCCGAAGGCCTAGTGAAAGACTACGTGGGGAGTGACGGGATTTTGTTCGTTGGAACATACCCGCACCTTTTCCGTCTCATAAAAAGAGAATTTAGGAAACGCCCTGGATCCGTGCCGCACCTCCCCACGCAGTTTGTCCCAATATAATATCAGTTAGTAAAAATTTATCAATATATTAAATTTTGATAGTAATCCCGCGCTTTTCAGTCAACATTTGCATCACTTAACATACTCGTTCAAAATCATTCTATGGAAGCTAAAAAAATCTTAAATTGTTCTACGACCGATCCGAATAAAATTCTCCCGATTAAATATCAGTGGGCGCGTAAGTACTACAAAACCGGCGTCGCCAATAACTGGACGCCCGAAGAAGTTGGGATGCAAAAAGACGTGGAGACTTGGAAGAACCCGGCTGGGTTAACCGAAGATGAGCGTCGCCTAATTATTTGGAATATGGGTTTTTTCTCAACCGCCGAAAGTCTTACAGCTAATAACATTGTTTTAACTATTTATAAGCACATCACTAACCCAGAATGCCGACAGTACCTCTTGCGGCAAGCTTTTGAAGAGGCGATTCACACCGATACCTTTATCTACTGCTGCGACACCTTAGGTCTAAATCCTGACGAGGTTTATAACATGTACCTCAAGATTCCGAGCATTAAGCATAAAGACGATTTCGTAGTGGCGATGACGAAGTCTCTTATGGATCCAGATTTTACAACCGACAGCACTCAAAATATCAGGCTTTTCGTTCATGATCTCATTGGCTTTTATGTGATTATGGAGGGCATTTTCTTTTATGCTGGCTTTGTAATGATGCTTTCCTTCTTGCGTCAAAATAAAATGGTGGGAGTGGGGGAACAGTTTCAGTTTATTTTACGAGATGAATCGATCCACCTCGCTTTTGGAGCTGATTTGATTAACGCGATCATCGCTGAAAACCCAACTATTTGGACGGCTGATTTTCAAGAATTGGTTATAAGCAACATTAAACAGGCGGTAGAGTTAGAATACGAATATGCCAAAGATTGTCTGCCTAGGGGCATTTTAGGGCTCAATGCGGAGACTATTAGAGAGTATATTCAATACATCGCCGACCGCCGTTTAGAAAGAATTGGCTTAACCAAAGTCTATGGTTCCGCTAACCCCTTCCCATGGATGAGCGAGATTATCGACCTTAAAAAAGAGAAAAACTTCTTCGAAACCCGAGTCACCGAATACCAAAGCGGCACCATCAAGTGGG
>CAYHSQ010000035.1:0-8004 GCA_964359365.1 uncultured Candidatus Saccharibacteria bacterium
TTACTTCCTCGTCTTGGTCTCCTGGCTCTCGCTCCTAAAAGCACTTTTGGTAAATCTTCTAAATTAATAAATTTTTCCGCTACCTCTTTTAATTTGCCAGAGGTAGTCGTGTTAAAAGCAGCTACTTCCACAATCTTGCCTAAGCCCCATTTTAAATATTCTACTAAAGGAATGAAGTCGCCATCTCCAGTTACTAGCACCACCACGTCAAACGAGTTGGCCATTCGGATCGCGTCCACCGCCATTCCCACATCCCAGTCCGCTTTTTTAGCGCCCCCGGGGAAAATTTGTAAATCTTTCATTCGCAGCTCTATCCCGCTGTTATTCAAAGCATCAAAAAAGGAAGCTTCGCCAATGGATGTATCGCTTTTTACCACATACCCCACCGCGCGCACGAGCCTGCGCTCGCCCACTACTTCCGTTACTAATTGTTTAAAATTAACTTTAGCTTGATAGAGGTTTTTGGCAGAGTGATATAGATTTTGAATATCTATAAACACCCCGACCCTTTGCTCTTTATGCATAAAGTTTTATAAACCTAATTCTTTAACTAATTTTTCGTACCTCTTTTCGTTGGTTGAAGCTAAATACTTCATGAGTCTGCGTCTCTTTCCCACCATCAAAAGCAACCCTCTTCTCGAGTGATTATCTTTCTTATGGGTCTTTAAGTGACCAGCTAACTCATTAATCTGCTTGGTTAAAATACCCACCTGGACTTCCGTAGAGCCAGTGTCCTTGTCATGTCTTTGGGTTTTACCAATCACCGTCTTTTTTTGTCTTAGTGTTAACATTTTTTTAATTTATATTTTTATTTCTTTAATTTGAGAACGATTCTCTTATCCTGAGGTTTCACGAGCTCGATCGTGAACTGATAATTCTTCCCTAATTCGAGCTGCTTCTTCATCTCTTCCACTGAGCCGAACTCCGACACATGGATCAGGCCTTGAATTTCTGGATCTAAGCCGATGAAAGCGCCGAATGGATTAAACCTACTCACCACTCCCGAAACCTCTTCTCCGACCTTGTATTTGCTCTCAGCCTTATCCCAAGGATTTTCTTTCAAAGCTTTCAAGGACAAAGATACTCTGCCATCTTTAATTTCAATAATCTTCACTTTCACCACATCATCCACCTTCACAATCTCCTTTGGAGACTCGATTAAGCGGTGATCTAGTTCAGAAATATGGATCAAGCCTTCAATTTCTGGATCGTTCGCAAACTTCACAAAAGCCCCGAAGTCCGCCACGCCAGTAATAATGCCATCGATCGTGTCACCTACTTTATAATTATTTAACTTTTCTTTAAAGTTCTCGTTCAAATTCGCTTTTTCAGAAATAATTAACTTCTGAGTGCGAGAATTCACGTCGATAATCTTTACTTTCAAGGTCTGCTCCACTAACTTCTTCAATTCTTCTAAAATCTTCGCCTTATCCCCTTCGTCTACCTGAGGATAATGTTCGGCCGAGAGTTGAGAAACTGGTAAGAAGGCTTGAATACCCTCGATTTCCGTTACGAGTCCGCCGCCATTCGCTGCTTTAATAACAACCGAGATCAACTCCCCTTTCTCTTTCAATTCTTTTAATGCCTCCCAAGACTGTTGCTTGTGAGTTTCTTTCAATGAAAGTTCGGCGTAGCCATCTTTGTTTTCGATTTCGGTGACTCTGACTAAGAATGCATCTCCCGGCTTCGCTTCCTTAATAGAAGCTTGAGCGTTAATAAGCTCAACACCATAAACGATTCCAGTCCCGATGCGACCCATGTCGAAAAACGCGGCCTTGTTTGTTTTTGTAATAAAATGAGCTTTGACTAGCTCGTCCTGCTTCAAAACGGCCACTGCCGCAGGATTATTTTTTAAAATCTGACCCAGTACAGACCTGGATTTCTTAATTAAATTGCTTGCCATATAACTTGGTTAATAATATTTGCCTTTTTAAAAGGCTAATTCTTGGTTAGTAATCTTCGAATAATACTTTATTTTTCTTATAAAATCAAGGGTTTTTCAATTTGTCATTGCGAGAGCTAATTCCGAGAATTAGCTCGTGGCAATCTAATTGTCTTACGATTATACACCAAAATAATAAAAAAGTCAATTATTTCACTCTCAACTTGCCATTTTACCTGATTTTTTGTTAGTCTTGGCGTATGGTTATCACTTCTTCATCCGATTCCAGCATTAAGCTCCAAAGCGGCGAACTTTCCCTTAGTTTCGCCCCTAAAAATAGCGAAGGCTCCTCTCGCTCAAAATCTAATATTTTAATTAAAACCAGCGCTAAATTCGATTTGCCCGAAGGTGCCGCCGATTTTTGCGTCTATGGCCCAGGAGAATATGAGGTTAAAGAAATCGAAATCGAAGGTTATGAGCCCTTTTCTTATGTCGTCCGCATGGAAGAAATGAGAATCGGCTACCTTTCTTCCGATGCGCTAATCGATAATTTAATGGGTTCCGAGATTTTAATCACCGAAGGCAACCCTGAGTTCGCTAAAACCATCCGCCAAATCGAGCCAATGCTCATTATTGTAAAAGAAGGCGACGCCAAAGCCTTAGCCAAAGAACTAGGCGTAGAACTAGAGTCCACCGACAAAGTCTCCTTAAAAAAGAAAGATTTAAATAATTACCCAATTCTCAAGGTTTTCGCCTTGTCTTAGGCTTAAAATTTTTGTCATTCCCGCGGAGGCGGGAATCTACTTATAATCCAGGAATACTTAGTTTGTCGTAAATACATGAAGATTCCCGTTTTCACGGGAATGACATGTGCTGTATTTATGTAATAATAAACATAGAATTCAATTTCCTAATTCTTAACTTCTAAATCTTAATTTCTACCCCCATGAGCTTCTTCTCCGACCTAAAACATAAGCCAGATAAAGAAAAACACCGTTCCGCTCTCCTTTTCACTTTCGTCATCTCTCTTTTCATTCTTCTTTTTTGGTTCGCTCGCTTGAATGCCATCCTACCCACCACTTCTAACTCTTCCGAAACTCCTGTCTATAACGCTTCCGTCACAAATGTCTTCGAAGCCGGCTTCCGCTCTCTTTCCGAAAAAGTTATTACCGGCCTAGCTAACAGCTTCGTCTATTTTTCAGATAAAGTCAGGAAATAAAAAAACAACCTTTCGCCAATCGGCTAAGGTTGTTTTGGTTGTCCTCGGCGTGGTTTTTGCATCAAGCAATCGAACCACTAATCACTGTATCGACCACACTGAAGAATCTTCCGGTGTAGTCTGTCGATAATATCCCGCGCTCTCTGAAATACCACTGTGTGTAACCAACCTTGTGATGCATTCTGATTTCGAATTCTCCAGAAGAGAGGTTTTTCAGAATGAAATCCTCAGCTTCTTCGAGACTTTCTAACTCAAGCATTATCACGCCGTTACACTTGGCCGAGTAAGAAGCTTTTGGCTTCTTGTATTTCGGGGGTCCATGTTTCTCGAAGCTGGCACGCACTCTCTCGAATCTTTTGACTTCGGGATTGAATGTGTCATGAGGAAACATGTAATTCCTTCTGCGGTTTGGATAAGAAATGGCCATATTTTTCTCCCAGGGTTCTAGTTGAGCTCTATTCACCACACACCAGTGCAGTAAATCCTATATTTAGTGGGCTTTTCACACCCTTCAAGTTTCTACATATATTATACCACAAAAAAGCCTAAAAAGTCAATCTAGGCCTATAAAAGGCTTAAAATCTACCTTTTTGAGTCTAAAAAACTCCCTTTTTGGGAGTTTTACCTTAAATTTTGATTATTTCTTCCTCACCACCAACCGCCAATCCTTAGCGTACATTTTCATAGATTTTTCATCTTTTAAGGTATTCGCCACATTAATATACCAGCCCGTGTTATTTAAAAATGTGTAAACCGGATAAAAGATCCTACTATCTAGCGGCGGTGCCGGGACGAAAAACAAATGACTTAGGCTTCTGTCCGCCTGAAACAAATATTTTCGTATCTCCTGAAAACTAAGTAGGTTTTGCTCTATCTCACGACCCAAAGCTCTAAAGGCTTCGATTAAAGAAATGTCGCTAGTAGCTCGCATAATTTCCAAAGTCACATTCCCCACCGGCCTCGTTTCTATTCTATCTAAAAAAAGCTTACTAAAATTTCCAGTTAGGTGATCTATGTGTAAATTCCCATCCCCTGTATAATCCGTCCGATTCCTATTTAAATTAAAATTCTCTCTAATACTGAAATTTGCGATTGGGCAATTTACATCTAATTCTTTTTCCACTATCAATTTCAAAGCGTCCATAAAAATACCCTCCTTCGACACGCTGTAGCTTCAGCGAAAGCGGTTTGTCATTTTTTCTCAAAAAACTAAAAAGAACATACCATTTTCTATTTACTATTTACCAATTTCGATTATAATTTAGGCATAAATCATCATGAGGAAAGAAGAAAAGAAACCAGAAGACGGTCACATTGAGCCAGTTGAAATCGTCAAAGAACTTGAAACGTCGTATTTAGATTATGCCATGTCCGTTATTGTTTCGCGTGCCTTGCCAGACGTCCGCGATGGCTTAAAGCCGGTGCAGCGCCGCATCATGTGGGGTATGTGGGACAGCGGCCTTTCTTCTACTTCTAAACTCAGGAAATCCGCGAACGTCGTCGGTTACGTCATGGGTAATTACCATCCTCATGGCGACCTTTCGATTTACGATGCAATGGCTCGTATGGTGCAAGATTTTTCTCTTCGCTACCCCTTAATTCACGGTCAAGGTAACTGGGGCTCGATCGAGGGCGATAACCAAGCGGCGATGCGTTACACCGAGTGCAAAATGAGCAAAATTGCCGAGGAAATGTTAATCGACATCGAAAAAGAAACCGTCGATTGGACTCCTAACTATGACTCTTCTCGTTTAGAGCCTAAGGTTTTACCAGCTAAGCTCCCCATGCTGCTTTTAAACGGCGCGGTGGGTATTGCGGTTGGTATGGCCACTAATATTCCTCCCCATAACTTAACCGAAGTGGTAGATGCTGCTATTTGCTACATCAACGATCCTAAAGCGACCGGTGAAGATTTAATGGAATACATTAAAGGCCCAGATTTTCCAACCGGCGGGATTATTTACGATAAAAAAGCTATCAAGGCTGCCTATATGGCCGGCCGTGGAGGCATCACTTGCCGTGCAGTCACCGACATCGCCGATGATCAGATTGTGATCACCGAGGTGCCTTATCAGGTAAATATTTCTGATTTACTTATTAAAATTGCTGGCCTAGTTACAGAAAAAAGAATCGAAGGTATTCGTGATATTCGCAACGAATCAGACAAAGATGGTTTGCGTATCGTGATCGAACTCAAAAAAGATGCGGTTGGCCAAAAGGTTTTAAACCAACTTTATAAATTTACCGACCTCCAAAAAGATTTCCATTTAAATATTTTAGCCCTCGAAAATGGTATCAAGCCGCAGATTATGTCGGTTTTAGATATTATTCGTTATTTCGTCGAGCACAGAAAAGAAGTCGTCCGTCGCCGCGCCGAGTTTGACTTGAAAAAAGCCAAGGAACGCGAGCACATTCTTTTAGGTCTGAAAAAAGCGCTTGATGACATCGACGCTGTTATTTCTACGATTAAAAAATCTAAAAGTCGCGACGACGCTCGAGATAACTTAATTAAAAAGTTTAAATTCACCGAAATTCAGACGAACGCGATCTTGGAAATGCGTTTGCAAACTTTAGCTGCCCTCGAAACTCAGAAAATCGAAGACGAACTTAAAGAAAAACAAATTTTAATTAAAGAACTCCAGCTTTTACTTTCCGATGTTAAAAGAATGATGAGGGTAATTAAGGAGGAATTAGAAGACATCAAGGCTCGTTATGGTGATGAAAGGCGCACTAAAGTTGTCGCGAGTGGTTTAAAAACTCTTTCAGATGAAGATTTGATTCCCGCCGAAGACACGATCATTTCACTTTCTCATGGCGGCTCGATTAAGCGTCAACCACCAGACTCCGTTAGGAGCCAGCACAGAGGTGGTAAGGGTTTAATCGGTTCGGATGTGGCCGACGAAGATTTCATCAGCCACTTCGTGAATGCCAACACGCACGACAATATTTTATTCTTCACCAATCGCGGTCGAGTTTTCCAAACTAAAGTTTGGGAGATTCCTCTCGCCTCGCGTACCGCCAAAGGCAAAGCAATTCAAAACTTTTTGGAAATTCCTGGTGACGAATCCGTGAGTGCAATTATTGCCTATGAAAAAAACAAAGAAGGTTATCTGGTAATGATTACTAAGCATGGAGTAATTAAGAAAACCTCGCTCGCAGACTTTGGTAACGTTCGTAAAAACGGCATCATCGCCATTACTTTGAAAGAGAAGGACGAGTTGCAATGGGTGGGCTTGAGTAGTGGTGAAGATCAAGTGATTTTAACCACGCTCGAAGGTATGTCGATTCGTTTCAAAGAAAGTGATGTGCGTGCTATGGGTCGCGGCGCTTCTGGCGTCACCGCGATTCGTTTGAAGGGTAAAGATGAAGTCACTTCTTTAAATATTATTAGTAAGGAGCTCGCTAAAACCGCTAAATTATTAGTAGTTATGGATAAGGGTTATGGCAAGCAAACCACGATTTCTGAATATAAAACTCAGCAACGTGGCGGAAGTGGAGTGAAAACTGCTAAAATAGGAGAGAAGACCGGCAAGCTCATCAGTGCGCATATTATTATTGATGATACCGATCTCTTTGTGCTCTCCGCGAAGGGGCAGATGATTCGCACCACGCTCGACAGTGTCCGTTCTGCGAGCCGCGATACACAAGGAGTGAAGTTAATGAGCTTGAGCGCCGGTGATAAAATCATTGGCTCAATATGTCTCTAGATTTCAATTTTACTAAACCACAAAAAATCATTCTCGGGGTCGGTGCCGTTCTAATTTTAATTATCGCTTGGGTTTTCATCGGCTTCCCCGGCGTGTCTAAAGACGCTAAGCCTGCTGAATTTACTTTAAATGTTTTTGGTATTTATGGAGCCACTGCTTTTGAGGCCACGATTAATAATTTTGAAAAAGCTTATCCTAACGTCAAAGTTAATTACGTAGAGCTTAGTGAAAAAAATTACGAAGAAGCTTTAATTAATAGTTTGGCGAGCAGTGATAAGGCTTTTGCCCCAGATGTTTTCATGGCTCATCGTAGCTGGGTGACCAAGCACGCTAATAAAATGTTACCTTTTGCTAATTTCACTCCTACTGATGTTGAAGAAAGCTACCCCACCGTCGTCAAAGATGATTTCACGATTGGTAATAATGTTTATGCCCTCCCACTCTATCTAGATTCTCTTGTTCTTTATTACAACAAAGATTTATTAAATAAAAATAAAATTTCCGTCTTACCAAAAACTTGGGAGGATTTAATTACTGCCTCTAAAAAAATCGGTAAAAATTCTATTGGCATTGGCGCTTCTTCGGCTACCGTTGAAAGAGCTTACGAAATTCTAGATTTGATTTTCTTACAACGCGGCACCGAGATGACCGACCGTGGTTATAATAATGCCACCTTTGCCGCAACGGGTGCTGATGCTTTCGATTTCTATCTTTCTTTTGCCAATCCTAATAGTTCTTGGTTTGCTTGGGATAAAAATAATCCAAGCTCTTTTACTTCTTTTGTTAACGGCGAATCCGCCTTCTTTTTCGGCTTCCTAAGGGATAAAAAAGTTTTACAAGACAGTGCCCCGTTTATGAATTTAGGTGTCTTGCCAGCCCCTCAGTTCGCTTCCCCCGATGCTTCTGAAGTTAACTTAGCCGACTATTACGGCTTAGCCGCTGCAAAGCAAACCCCTCATCCAACTGAAGCTCAGCAGTTTGTGCTTTACGCTACTTCCGACCTAGTTTCCAATACCGATTTATTAAATAACATTGGCGAATCCCCCGCCCTAAGAACCCTCATTAATGACGGTGCTAATAATCCGGATTTAAAAATCTGGACCTCTCAAGCTTTAACTGCTAAAGCGTGGCAAGAACCCGACTTACAAAAAGTCATTAATATTTTCGACACCGCGATCAATCAGGTAAACTTCGCA
>CAYHSQ010000036.1:0-2351 GCA_964359365.1 uncultured Candidatus Saccharibacteria bacterium
GTATAAATATTTAGGACTTAAGCCAAAGACAGTGTAAATTATCTTTTATGATTATAAAAAGCTTAGGCGAATTGGATGACTTGGCGGGAAAAATTTTAGACAACTTACATATTAATGTTTTGGCATTGTCTGGTGACTTAGGAGTTGGAAAAACTACTTTTACGCAGCTGCTTTTGAAACGGTTGGGCGTGATAGAAAAAGTAACTAGCCCAACTTTTGTAATTTTAAAAAAATACGATATAGATTTTAAAAATTATAAAAAAGTTTGGCATATGGATTGTTATCGACTAGAAGATGTTAAAGAGTTAGAGGTTTTGGATTTTCAGGAGATTATTAAAGATAAAGAAGCTTTGATAATTATTGAATGGGCGGAGAAGATTAAAGAGGCGATTCCCGCTGATGCTTTTTGGATGAGGTTTAGTCATGGGGAGCGGGAGGGAGAACGAATAATAGAAATTAAAAATTAAGGAAAAGATTATGAGAAAAAGTTTAATCATTATTGATAGTCATGCGTTGCTTTATAGGTTCTTTTTCGCTTTGCCGCCACTTACTAATCAGAAGGGGGAGCCTTCGGGGGCGATTTATGGGTTGTCGGCGGTTTTATTAAAAATTATTAAAGAGCAGCGACCGGATTATATGTTGGGTGTATTTGACACCCCGGAAGCGACTTTTCGAGAGGAGATTTTTCCGGATTATAAAGGGCAGCGACCAAAGATGGGAGATGATTTAATTCCGCAGATCGAGCGGGCGCATGAACTTTATAATCAGTTTGGGATTAAGACTTTGGAGCGACCGGGATTTGAGGCGGACGACGTGATTGGTTCGGTGGCGAATAAATTTAAAGGCGAAAAAGATTTAGTGGTGATTATTTTATCTGGAGATTTGGATATGTTGCAATTAGTTGAGGATGATAAGGTGGTTGTGCAGTTTGTGAAAAAGGGGGTGTCAGAAACGGTAATTTACAATGAGAAAGCAGTGATTGAAAGATATGAGGGGCTAACGCCAAAACAATTACCGGATTTGAAGGCGCTTTTAGGTGATTCTTCGGATAATTTCCCGGGCGTAAGGGGGGTTGGGCCAAAGACCGCTATTCCTTTAATTAAAAAAGCGGGGAGCTTGGAAAACTTATTAGATAATTTATGGGAGGCGCCAGAAAAGGTGGCGGCGAAAATTGAGGCCGAGAAAGATAAGGCTATTATGTGTAAGAAATTAGCTAAAATTAAGACGGATTTAGACTTAGATTTGAAGTTGGAAGAGCTAGCTTTGGATTTTAAAAAGCAGGAAGTAAAGAGTTTTTTTGAGCAGAATAATTTTAATTCTTTGAGTAATAGGTTAGATTTGATGTAGATGCTTACGATTGATGAGTTGAAGATAGTTAATTTTTTATTGGATCCGGATGCGCCGAAAGAACTACCCCAGAAAGAGGCTTCCGCCCAACTTGAGAAACTTGGTTTGACTAAGGTTTTTTTAGAAATTGAAAAACCTTTGATGCCGGTATTAGAGGAGATGAGTAATAATGGGATTTTGATTGATCAAAAGAGGCTTATTGTTTTAAAAAAGAAAAATGAGGGAAAGATTAAGGAGTTTGAAAAAGAGATTTATAAGTTAGCGGGGGGAGAATTTAATTTGAATTCCCCGAAGCAAATGTCTGAGGTTTTGTTTAAGAAGCTGGGTTTGAAAGCTCGAGGGGCGACAACGAAGACGGGTTTACAATCTACTAAGGCTTCAAAGCTTGAAGAATTAAAAGGAGAGCATAAGATTATTAATTTAATTTTAGATTATAGAGAGTTGTTTAAGATTAACTCGACCTATTTGGAGCCACTATCTCATTTTAAGGGGCGGGTGCATACGACTTTTTTACAAACTGGGGCGGCGACGGGAAGGTTAAGCTCTGTAAATCCTAATTTGCAGAACATTCCTGACTCGGTGAAGGAGGTTTTCTTAGCAGAGGAGGGTTTTAAATTGGTGTCTCTAGATTACTCTCAAATAGAGCTGCGAATTTTAGCGGTGTTGGCAAAAGATGAAAATTTAATTGAGGCATTTAAGAATGACTTAGATATTCATCGTCTTACTGCGAGTCAGGTTTTAGGGGTTTCGTTAGAAAAAGTGACGGAAGAAGAGAGGCGCTTTGCGAAGACTTTAAATTTTGGGGTGATTTATGGCATGGGGGCGACGGCGTTTGCTAGAAACACTGGGCTTAAAAGAGTTGAGGCGGAAAAGTTTATCGAAAATTATTTTAAAGGGTTTCCAAAGATTAAAAAATTTCAGGAAGGACTGGTGGAAGAGGCAAGAAAAAATGGATATATCAGAAATTTAAATGGAAGAATTAGGTGGTTGAAATTTATTAATAA
>CAYHSQ010000036.1:2361-7922 GCA_964359365.1 uncultured Candidatus Saccharibacteria bacterium
AATAACGAGAATGGATTTTTGCGGGCGGGAGCAGAGCGGGAGGCGATCAATGCACCAATTCAGGGATTGGCGGCGGATATTATGAAGCTGGCTTTAATCGCGGTGCATCATGAGTGTAAAAAAGACCATGATGTGCGGATGCTTTTAACAATTCATGACGAACTTTTATTAGAGATAAAGGAGGAGGGAGTGGAGAAGATTGCTAAAATTATCAAACAGACGATGGAAAACGTTTATCCAATGGGTGTAAAATTAAAGGTGGGAATGTCGATCGGGGATCGATGGAGTGACTTATGATGTTTTTTGGAAGTAAAAAAAATGACGAGGATGAGGGATTTTTGAATAGCGACTTGGCGAGAACCCTACTTTATACAATTTCGGATGCGGTTTTGGTATATGACGAGGAGTTTCGTTTTTGGTTTGTGAACGATGTCGCATTAGAGTTATTTGAGGTGTCTCGGGAAGAGGTTTTGGCTCAGAGATTTTCTTTGGAAAATGCTAAGAATTTTAAATCTAAGGCGATGTCGCAGGTGGTGTTTCCATCTTTAGCACCGACTGTGAATCGAAAATCCAGCCCTGGGGTGTTTCCGCAGATTGTGGAAATAATTTTGGAGAGCCCCGAGAAAGATTTGATTGTGACCACAAATCAAATTTTAGACAAAGAAGGAAAATTAAGAGGTTTTGTAAAAATTATTAAAGATAAAACTAGGGAGGAGGGATTGCTTAAGGCGAAGAGCGATTTTATTGCTGTGGCAGCACATCAATTACGAACACCGACAACGGCTTTAAATTGGTCTTTGGAAAATTTAATGAAAGAGAGTGTGCCGCCACAAGTAGCTGAGGGTTTAAAAATTGCGAGTCAGACCTCCCATATTCTTTTGAAAACGATTAACGATCTTTTAAATGCCTTTCAATTAGAGGAGGGGAAGTTTGGATTTGATTTTGCGGAGGTTGATTTAGTGGTTTTTTTGAACCGGATTTTAGTGGATGCTGAAAATATCGCAAAGAGCTTTGAGGTAAAGATATATTTTGATAAGGGTGGGTTAATGGAAGCAAAGATAATGGGGGATGAAAAAAGACTAGCTTTGGCTTTTACGAATATTATTGATAACGCTATAAAATATAATATCAAAAACGGGAGCGTGACCTTAAGACTAACTAAAACTGATCGGGGTTATGAAGTTAGGGTTGAAGATACGGGCGTAGGGATTCCGGAAGAGGATTTAAATAAGGTTTTTTCAAAGTTTTATCGAGGAGAGAACGTGGTGAAGTTTTCGACAGATGGGACGGGTTTGGGATTATTCTTAACGAAAAATATTGTGGAAAAACATGGAGGAACGGTGAGTGTAAGTTCTATTTTAAATAGGGGAACAACGTTTATAGTCGATCTACCTACAAATGGGCCCGGAAATAATTAATAAAACGCCCTCACTTTGGAGCCCGCTCCGAGGGCGCTAGCCAGGTCTTGTGCTCCAAAGTGAGGGCGTTTTATTAATTATTTCCTTGTGGAGTGAGATCCCTTGCTTGGTTTGGGGTGGTGGGTTAGTTTGAAGGCATATGCCAGAGTTACCGGAGGTGGAGACGGTGGTAAGAGATTTAAATAAATTGGTTTTAGGGGCGAAAGTTAAGAGGGCGTGGTTAGACGTGCCTAAATTTAAGGCGGTGGAAAACTTAGTGGGGCGAAAGATTTTGAAGGTAGAGAGGCGGGCGAAATATATTATTTTCCATTTGGATAAAAATAAGGGCTTTATGCTGCATTTGAAAATGACAGGGCATTTATTATTGGGGAAGTGGAGCTGGCCGAAAAAAGTGGGGGAGAGGCCGGTGGGATTAAAACCCTTTGCGGCGACCGAGCCGATTAATCGTTTTATTCATTTTTTATTAGAGTTAGACGATAAAAGAATGGTCGGGTTTTCGGATATGAGAAAGTTTGGTCGAGTAGAGTTTGGAGAATTGGATGAGATTTTAAATCACGCGGCTTTAAAAAAGATGGCTACGGATTTAATTTTTATGGATTTTTCTGATTTTAAAGAAAGAGTTTTAAAAAGAAAAAGAAATATTTATCAGATCTTACTTGATCAGTCGGTTGTGGCAGGCTTAGGAAATATTTATGTGAACGATACTTTATATAAAGCTAAGGTGCATCCGAAAAAAGTGGCGAATCAATTAAGTGTTTCTGAGTTAAAGAGGCTTTATGAGTGTGGAAGGGAGATTTTGAATAAGGCGATTAAACTACGGGGAACTTCAGTGGACGATTTTAGAGATTTAGAGGGAGAGAAGGGTAATTACGGTGCGGTGAGGCTAATTTATGGACGAAAAGGCGAGCAATGTAAGAAGTGTGGGACTATAATAGAGAAGATGAAGATTGGAGGAAGGTCGGTTTGTTATTGTAAGAAATGTCAGAAGATTTAATAAGATTATAATAAAAAAAAATTGAACTGGATCCTGGATGAGTACTTAGATTCGATAAACTCACTACAAGCCGGGATGACAGACGGGAGTATGATTATTTATTTGTACGGTGAAGAAATTTATAGGAGAAGAGAAAAAGAGCGATTTATTTTAGAGGAGTTTAAAAAGAAACATTCAGGGTTGGCTTTGGATAAGTTTGATTTAGATGATAATGGTGAAGAATTTTTTAGACTCAAGAGGTTTTTAAGTGAGGGGGGGCTTTTTACTAATTTAAAGTTATCTTTAGTGAGGAATTTAAGTGACGATAAAGAAAGTTTGGATCTTTTAAAAAAATATTTAGACAATAAAGAGACGATTTTGATTTTGAGCAATAGGAAGCATTTAAAGAAGCTCGATTTTCTTTTGAAAGGTGAGACGGTGAAGGTTTTGGAGTTTGATTGGTTTGATGAGGTTAAATTTTCTGAGTTTATAGATTTTGAAGTGAGGCGTCGAAGTTTGGTGATTGATTCGAAGATAAAGATAACTTTACTCCGAAAGTTTAGAAAGGATTATGTGGGGTTAATTAATATTCTAGAAAGATTGATGGTGGAGCCTAAGATTTTAGATAGTGATATTACTCCAGTAATGGACTTCTTTCCTTTGCTTAATAAGTTGAAGAGCTTGAGATTAGAAGAGCGATTAAAATATTTAAAAATAATTTTAGAAAATAACGATGCTGCGGCGGTGTTTAATGTAATAGCTGCAACTTTGAGTGGGGAGAAGTTGCGGGTAGCAGTGGACTTAGATATGAAGACGAAGTTGGGGAAGTGTGAGTTCGAGTTGGGGTTGATTAGTTTGGTTATATAAAAAAATCGCCGTTCGGCGATTTTTTGTTACTTACTAGCAACGGCTAATTTTTTAGTTAGGCGTGATTTCAATCTCGCAGCTTTATTTTTTTTGATTAAGTTGGTTTTAGCAGCTTTATCTATTTTTTTATAGAGGGTTGGGAGATTAGCTTTAGCTTCTTCTGGCTTCTTGCTGGCTAAGGCTTTTTTAAAATCTCTAATTAAGCCTTTCAAGACTTTATTTTGGGCGGCGTTATGTTCGCGGCGAGTGGCGGTTTTTCTTATATTTTTCTTAGCTGTCTTAGTAATAGCCATATAATTTAATAGGGTTATTTTAAAGTAATAAGGAAGAAAAAGCAAGGGCTGATTTAGCTGTCATTCCCGTGAAAACGGGAATCTACTTTGATTTTACTTGGGTGACGAAGATTCCGGCTCCAGTCAGCCAACAGGCAGCCTGGTCCGGAATGACAATGTTATGTGGAGGGTTTTGAATAAAAAAGCCTGGTTTTATGGGGTTTGTATTGTTATTGACCCCGTTGGATAGGAGCTTTATCCAATGGGGTTGACTTTTGAGGATATGTTGTGCTATAATCTCAAGACGAGCGTTGTGGCGGGCCAGCTAAATTTGTTGCCCTGCCGTGCTCACGAAGAGGTACTTTGAACATAACGAATTGCTTAGGGTTTCTGCCACGACGATGATTTTGGTGGAACCCGCTTTCAAATGAAAGGACTAAGATCGTGCACTGGACGTAGCTACTTTTTCTGGGGTTGATGTCCCCATCGAGTGTGTCTTGTCTGTCAATTAAGAGCTCCAAAGAAATGATCGGGATGGTAAACGACGGAGCGAAGCTCTTGATATGATATCCATCCCTACAAGATGAGTGGAAACTCGACTATGCACTGGCCGTAGCTTAGGTAATGTTCCGTTGGGGTTCTGTTAGACCCCCGTTGCCCAACGTGAGGGCGTTTATGAAATGTTTCTACGTAGATCCCAGGAGGATCGCTGGACATGCACTGGCCGTAGCTTTGAAGGGGGCGAGACCCCCGATCGCTCCGAGGACGATTTAAGCAATCTTCGGAAAAGGGCTCATAAGAGTTGGCGCCACAAGGCCAACTCCTCTAGCGTTTAGTTGACCCGTAGGGAAGACTGAATTATCTAGGGCATTTTCAGATGTTTGCCGTCACTTTGTGACTAGAAGACATTTGTAGAATGACAAGGCAATAACGGGGCGCGACCCTAGCTGGCGAAAGTTACATCATCGAGTGTAGCCGCCAGCTTTTTTTTATTTTTATTTTATATGACAAATTAGTTTTTTTTAGTTAGAATGCGAGGGATGATTGGGAGTTTAAAAGGAAGTTTGGTTTCTAAAAATGAGGGAATGTTAATGGTGGAGGTGGGAGGGGTGGGTTTTTTAGTGAGGGTTTCTAAATTTATTGAAAGAGAAGTGGGATTGGTGGGTAGTGAGGTGAAATTGTTGACGCATTTGAACGTGAAGGAGGATGCTTTAGAGCTGTTTGGTTTTTTAACCGAACTTGAGCTCTATTTTTTTCAAAAATTAATCGGGGTAAATGGAGTGGGGCCGAAGACGGCTTTGGCGGTTTTAGGCGTGGCGCCGGTGGATGATTTAATTACGGCGATTAATGCCGGCCGGCCGGATTTATTAACTAAGGCTTCGGGGATTGGGAAGAAGACGGCGGAGAGGGTGGTGTTAGAGCTCCGAGGGAAGGTGATCGGAGGCGCTTCAACTTCGGTGAAAAAAATGGAAGGTGATTTGGAGCTCGAAGAGGTTTTAGTGGGATTGGGTTATGGAAAAGGAGAGGTGCGGGAGGCTTTGAAGAGGGTGCCGCTAGACATGGTAAAATTGGAGGAGAGGCTGAAAGCGGCACTGAAATTTTTACGAAAGTAAAAATTTAAATTAAGAGTTAAGAATTAAAAATTAGAGGGATGAAAATATTTTTTAAAAAAGCGACAAAGATTCCCGCCTTCGCGGGAATGACAGTGATTGGGGTGATAAAAAAAATTTGGAGTTTTATTTTATTTATTGGGAGGAAGGTGTATCACTTTGGGTTGGCTTTGATAGGAGCTTTGATTTATCGGAATCCTTCGAAAGATTTGATAGTGGTGGGTGTGACTGGGACGAAGGGGAAATCGACAACGCTTGAGATGCTCGATGCTATTTTGGAAGAGGCGGAGATGAAGACGGCTTTAATATCGTCTATTAGGGTGAAGGCGAGTGAGAGGTCGGAGGATAATTTAAAGGGTAATACGATGCACGGGAGACTTAAAATTCAGAAGTTTTTAAAGGAAGAAAGAAATAATGGTTG
>CAYHSQ010000037.1:0-7326 GCA_964359365.1 uncultured Candidatus Saccharibacteria bacterium
TAGCTTTAGTGGCGTGGGATTTTTATTTATTTTTTAAAATTTTAGTTTGGTTGGTATTTATTTTGTGGGTGGGTTTTGTTGGTTGGTTGTTCGTTATGGTATTTTTGGTGGTGGCGGCTTTAGTAAATGGGTTGGTGGGGGTGGGGCAGGTTTTTTTACAACATGACTTAGGATTGTATTTCTTAGGGGAGTCTCGGTTAGAAATTGTGGATAAAAAAGTGGCTTTAGCTTATTTAGGAGGCGATTCGTTTATTTTGAGAGCCTATGGATTAACGCCACATCCGAATGTTTTAGGGGGATTAATCTTTTTGGGGATTATGGCGACGCTTTATTTTTTAATTAAGAAGCGTTTTAAGGCAGGGTTGTTGTGGGTGGCTTGGCTTATTTTATGGGTAAGTTTGATTTTAACTTTTAGTCGGAGTGCTTGGCTCGCGACATTAGTGGGAGTCTTGTTTGTTTATTTTAACCTTGAGAGATTTGGGTTGGGAGAGGTGAAAAAATATTTTAAAAAAACATTTCTAGTAACGGTTGCGTTTATTTTAGTTTTTTTAGGGTGGGCTTTGGTGCCTCGAATAAATACTTTGAGTTTAAATAATTTTACGGTGACGGAGCGGGTGAGCGGACTTGGTTTTTTTACGTCTAACATTTCTAATTATGGATTTTTTGGGGGGGGATTAAGTTTGAGAATCAAACAGCCACTTTATCATGGTTTATATTTGATGATATTTAAGGAGGGTGGCTTAGTTTTGTTATTGATATTTTTGGCTTTAGCTCGTTCTTTGTTTAGAGAGAGGATGAGATTTTTAGATTGGCGATTTTTGGTGCCACTAGCCATGCTTTTAGGTCTATTGATAATTGGGCTTTTTGATCATTATTTATGGACAATTAGGCAGGGAGTTGGTATGCTCCTTTTAAGTTTAGGCTTGTTAATTTAATTCATGAATGTCGCTTTAGTGATTTATTATTTAATAAGAAGTGTTTTAGAGAGCTTATATTTATTTGTAAAACATTGGTATTTCGATACTTGGGCTTCTGGGTTGATTTTTTTAGCTTGGGTTTATAAAAAATGGGGATTGGGAGCATATTATATTTTTGGGGCGATCTACTTAATTATTTATGTGGTTTGGGCTATCTTGCCAGTTTATTTATTAGTTAAGGGAATTTTTGGTTATGCAAATTTTGTTTAAGGATCCGAAAATTGAGATGGGGATGTTTGGGAGATTTGTAGTGCGCTTATTTTCTTACATGGCTTATGGGGCGCTCGCGGCAATGGCGGTGGTGCTTGTGTTTGCTGAATTATCTTGGATGGAGCCTTTGGGGTTGTTAATCGTTTTATTTTTAATTGATAAATTAATTCATATTAATAGCGGGAGAAAATCTTTAATAGAGGATTGGGGAGATGGAGATTTAAATTTAGTGGATTTTTTATCGCCTACTTGTTTGGCGCTTTTAGAAAAGACGATTGATCGAGGTACTTTTTTGGGAAATGATTTAGCGGTCGCTTTTTTGAAAGAGGCTTTGGACAGCGGTGAGGCGAGTAGTTTTATTAAGGATAAAAATCTTTTAACGAAGACAGAAAAGGGGGTGGATGAATACTTAAAGAGTCACACAAAAGGGGAGGTGAAGACTTTAGAAGAGGTGAAGAGAGTTTTAGAAGGGTGGGTTCATGAGGCTGCTTTGGTTGCGAAGGGCGATGGGGTTTTATATATAGAGCCCAAATATTTGTTTTTAAAATTAAAGTTGGGGGTGAATGAAGAGGGGGCTCTGAAATTTTTAGGTGAGCTTGGTATAATATAGGAGATGAGTTTGAAATTAGGGCGAGTGGTGAAACTTTTTGTTTTAGCTGATTTAGCGTTGCTGGCTGGTTGGGGTCTTTTAGCGCCAATTTTTTCTTTATTTATTATTAATCGAGTGGAGGGGGCGACGGTGGTGTCGGTGGGTATTGCTTCGGCGGTTTATTGGTTTGTGAAGGGGACGGTGCAGATTCCGATTGCTAATTATTTGGATAGATCAAAAAATGAAAAAGATGATTATGTGGTTTTAGTTTTGGGTTTGGTAATGGCTTCGCTTACTGCTTTCAGTTATGTTTTTATACAGTATCTCTGGCAGCTTTATTTACTTGAGGCGGCGCATGCGATTGCTTTTGCGATGTATTCTCCCTCATGGCTAGGAGTTTTTTCGAGGCATTTGGATAAGAATCATCATGGCTTGGACTTTGCTATGGATAATGCGGCCGTGTCTTTTGCTTCGGCGATTACAGGATTTTTTTCTGGGCTTGTAGTAAAATTTTTTGGTTTCCCGGCTTTATTTGTGGCGGCAGGAATTTTTACATTATTATCTGCATTTATAGTTTTAACCGTACCGAGTATTATTTTTCCTAAGCAGAAGACGAGGTTGGTTGAACTACTTAAGAATCATAAGATGTTGAAGTAAAAACTTGATACTTTGAGCGATTCCTTCGTTGCCTTCGGAGCAACCTCCTTCGCTGTACTTATTCGTACGGCTCGCGAGAGACTCCGAAGGCGCCTCGGACTCATCTCAAATTATCAAGTTTTTGATTGAATGAGGTTGGGGCTTTATTTTTTAGAAAGATGTGGTATAGTGTAGTTACCTAGGGCAAAGCTCAGTTAATTAAAAAGCTTTGTTATTGGTCAGCTTATGGTAACTAAAAAAGTAGTTTCAGCTGGCTTTGTGGTTTACAGGAAGACTAGTAAGGGGATTAAGTTCTTACTTCTATATCGAGGGAGAGGGATTTGGGATATGCCTAGAGGGAGGATGGAGGCGACTGAGAGAAGTTTGCAGACCGCTTTTCGTGAAGTGTTTGAAGAGACTGGTTTGAAAAATAACGAGTTGCGTCTTCAGAATAACTTTAAGGTGTTTGAGAAGTTTCCTTATTCGATGGGCAAGGAGCAGATCTTTAAGATAGTAATTTTTTACTTAGCAGAAACCGATAAGGTGCAAATTACGATTTCAGATGAGCATGAAGGGTATGGTTGGTTTACCTTAGGGGAGGCAAAGAAGCATCTAGCTAAGTTTAAGACTCGAGCTTCGATTTTGAAGAAGGCTTGGGATTTAGTGAAATCTAAAGAAAGTCCAGCTGCTAATTCTCAGGTAGTGGAAAATAAACCGCAAGTTAGCGATAACAAAAAACCCCTTTAAGGGGTTTTTTGTTATTTTATTTACTAAGATTAACGACAGCTTCAAAGGCTTTAGGAGTGTCAGCTGCTAATTCGGAAAGCATTTTGCGGTTTAACTTAACATTCTTATTTTTTAAACCACTAATTAATGAGCTGTATTTAGTGCCTAGGGTTCTGGTCGCAGCATTGATGCGGATGTTCCAGAGGGCTCGGAAGTCGCGCTTTCTTTCTTTGCGACCACGGAAGGCGTGAGTCCAAGCGTGAAGCAGGGCTTCTTTAGCGGCTCTTTCTTTTTTCTTTCTACCCCAACGGAAACCTTTGGTGTATTTTAAAATCTTTTCACGCGTTTTATGCGCTGTTATACCATTTTTAACTCTTGTCATATATTTATTAAGCTAGATAAGTAGCAAATTTCTTAACAACCTTTTTGTTATCCAAACCTCGGTCAGCTCTTTTATTTCTGGTTTGCTTACCGGTTCTTTTAGCACGAAAATGGTCCACGGCCATTTGGCGGCGGATAACTTTACCGTTTTTTGTGATTCTAATTCTTTTACTGACTGCTTTTTTCATAAAAAATTATTATTTTTAGATTACCACATCCTAATTCTCGGAATTAGGCCTCGTAATGATTAGAGGTTTAATTCGGAGCGATTTGCATCATGATGTTGTTGCCACCAGCTTTGGCTGTGGACACCACTTTATGAGCGTTGATTAGTTTAACAAATTCTTTTAGTTTAGTAAAGGCGAATTCCTTGTTGTATTTTTCTCTACCCTTTAAGAAAAGGAAGAGCTCAACGGAGTGGCCTTTTTCTAGGAATTTATTAGCTTGACCAGCCTTAGTTTCTAAGTCGTGTTGGGCGGCGCGGACGGTGATTTGCACTCTTTTAGTTTCTTGCTGCTTTTGATTAGCCGCTTGTTTCTTGAGTTTCTTTTCTTGCTGATAGCGATACTTATCAAAGTTTAAGATTCTCGCGACAGGTGGCTTAGCAAGAGGGGAGATTTCGATTAAGTCTAAACCTCTCCCTTGGGCAATTTCCAAAGCTTTGGCGAGTGGTATGGTGCCAAGGTTGATCCCTGCTTCATCCACGACCATTAGCTCGGCGGAACGAATCTCTTTATTAATTTTTGGCTGCGAATTATTAATAGCATTAATTTAACAGTTAGTTTAGTTGATGTCAAATCTTTCCTGATTTTTTACTTGCTTTAAACTTATGAATAGAAAATGTCTTTTAGTAGGAATAAAAGAGATGATCGCGGTTATAAAATAAAGACCGGCCACCTATTTTTTTATTTAGGTGTGATTCTGTGGTCGGTGGCTTTATTTGGCAGGATGACCCCACTCGGGGTTTTTCGGCCAAGTGGGGAATATTTAGCTCAGCTGATAAGTGTATTTGGTTTAAACGTGCCAGATCATGAATTGAGTTTTTATGTTGAGACCCCAATTTTAGGGGAGCAGGTCGCGCTTATTAAGCTAACTGACTTTAATAAGGATTATAGTTTAGAATTGGCTCGGTTAGAAAAAGCTGGGTCTGAAGACATTTATTATAAGAAGCAAGTTTTTTTGGATAATGATTTAGTTTTGGAGTTTGATCGAATTAAATTTATTCCTGGTAATTGGCATTTGGTGTTGGCTTTTAAAAATAAGGATGGCTCGGGAGAAGTTTTAACGAATCGGTGGGAGGATTATCTTTTAATTTCTGAAGCGGACTTAGTAGGGCTTTCGGCGGTTCATTCGGCTTCGGAAAATGATTTGGCGGGGTTGAGTTTGATGGATTTGTTTAATAAGTTGGGTGTGGCGAACACTGCTATTTTAGCTAATCAGGCGGTGTTGTTGGGGAATTCGGAGCAGATGAAATTAGTATTTTTAGCGAGTGATTTCGAGAAGACGGATGAACTTCTTCGATTGTTGAAGGTTCGGGTGAGTGAGGTTCCGGATAATGGAAGTAGTTTAGTTGAGGCGGCCATGGAGGGTTTGAAGTTGCGGTTAAAAATTGTTGACGGGAGTGTGGAATCGCAAGACTTATTAGACGGAGTATTTGGATTGGTGGCTTATTATAGTTTGGATAATAATAAACGAATCGAGTTGCTTAGAGGTTTGAATACAGAGGGGTTGAATAAATTTGAAGAAATGATTCAGGGGAGGATTGATTACTTGCAGAGTGAATAATTTTGGTTTGTGATAAGATTTAAACATGGATCAGGAAACAAATTTATTTTTACCGGTGTTTTCGGTGCTTGCGGTGCTAACTTTCTTTTTTGTTGTAACTAGTAATTCTTCAAGTAATATTTTTGCTTCTGTTTTTGATTTGAATAGATGTACTAAGCCGGATTATTCTCAGGTTTATAATTGTGCTCCGAGCCCTTCTTGCGTTGCTTCGGGTAGGACTTTTGGTTATGGATTTGGGTTGAAAAATAATAGTCTTGTTGCTTTGGGCGTAAGACGTGAGGGTTTTGGTTACGGATATTGCATGAATTTTATTTATAATAGTTTTTTAAATTATCAGTGTTTGAGTCCGGAATTTAAAAAAGTTTACGATTGTGTGGCTGGGGTTAATTATTGCGGTGACCAAAGATTCGCCACGATTAGAGATGTTGGTTATGGTTATGGATTTGCTAGGGATGGTAATTTTAATTATAAGAGGTCTGGTATGGGATATGGAAAGTGTGTGACTTATAAGGTTAATAATCCCGCTCCTCCTACTAACACGAATGATTTTTGTGTAAATCCTGAGTTTAAAAAGGTTTACGAATGTTCGCCTCAGGTTAACTATTGTGGTAATGGCGGGAAAGGGGAGTCTAATGTTGGATATGGTTATGGGTTCTATAGGGATAATAAATTAGCCAATAAGCGATCTGGGATGGGGTATGGTCGCTGCGCCACTTATAGAGGATACAATAGTACTTCAGATACCACTTCTTATTATTTTTATCAGTATTTGAAGTGTGTGGCGGGTATTAATGAGTGTCCTAAGTTCTAGCTCAAACACATTCAAACTTTCTTAGGTATTTGGTTTTTTCTTTGACGCACGGGGCGTTTAGAAAATTATCTTCACTGTAAGGGATCGTGAAGAAGTAGAGGGGTTTGGGAAAAATTTTTAGGAAATTTATTTTTTCTTCGTTAGTCATTTCGAACCAGAACTTTTGCCAGTCGGCTAAGTTGTAGTTGTATTCTAGTAGGCCGGGAGACATAACTTTTTTGCTTGAGAAGCCGTAGATCCAAGGGGTGTAATCAGAGATGGTTAAAATGGTGGCGTTTTTTTCAGTGATGTTGTCTAGGTTTTTAATTTCGGTAATTTCTTCTGGGTTAATAATGGGGGAGTATTTTTTAAAGGTGAGATAGAAGTTGCCTAGGTAGCAGCCGACAAAAAGAGCGATTATTAAGGTGGTAGTGATTTTTTTACCGTAAGAGCTTTGAGTGTAGCTATTTTTGATTAAAGAGAGGCTTTCTGCTGCGAATACGATTAAAGAGATGTCTAAAAAGAGGAAGATTCTTTGATAGAAGGTCCATTCTAAGAGGGTGAATAAGCTGCCGGTAAGGAAAATTGGGAGTAGGGGGTTTTCTAAGATCTTATTTTTTAGATTTTTAAGATTTAGCAGGATGATTAATAAAATTGGGGTGGTGAGTGATAAAAATTGAGGCCACTCTAAGAAAATGGCAGGTGGGTAAGGGTGAAGATTTTGCCAGAGGGTAATTTTAATTAAGATCGCAATAATTATTACGGAGGAGATGGCTACAGTGGGGGAGTTTATTCTATGCCAGAACTTTTTAATTAAAAAAGTGATCAGAGAAAAGAAGAGGCTGATAATTAAAATGATGCCGGTGGTTTTATGAGAAAAAAAGACTAAGAGAGCAGGGATAAATAAAAGGAGTAATTCTTTAGCGGAGAACGAAAAGGATTTAATTTTTTCGAGAAGATTTATTTGGTTTAAGAAAATTTTTAATTGATAGAGAAATATAAAGAGGAGGGTGAGGGCGATGTAGTTTTTGAGAAGGAAAAACCAGTAGCCGCTGTATTGGATAGAGGAAAAAATAAATAGCACGGCGGCGATAAAGCCGGTTTCTTTGTTGGAAGATTTTTTAATAACGAAGTAAAGAGAGAGGGTGGCCGTGGTTCCCGCGATAATTAATATGCCGTAGAGGGCTATGTCGGTAGGAAGGTGGATTACCTTTAAAATATCTAAGATGACT
>CAYHSQ010000038.1:0-7198 GCA_964359365.1 uncultured Candidatus Saccharibacteria bacterium
TAAAATCAACCATGCGGTAGCGCTTTTTGTGGCCACCACCTTGGTGACGGACGGAAATGCGGCCGCGGTTGTTTCTACCGGCGTGGTTTTGAACCTTCATGGTTAAAGCCTTAAGGGGTACGTTAGTCGAAATAATCGAATAATCTACTACGGTTTGATGTCTCCTAGTCGGAGTTGTTGGTTTAAACTTCTTCATAACTCTCTAATTATTGAGGTAGAATATCTAATTTTTCGCCTTTTTGCAAGGTAACCATGGCTTTTTTGTACGCACCAAGAGTTCCCTCTTTTCCTTTAACCCGCTTTTTCTTAGGATGAGTCTTTAAAATGTTAACGGCTTTCACCTTAACTTTGTAAACGGTTTGAATGAGTTTTTTGATCTCCATCTTATTAGCTTCGTTTCTGACTACAAAAAAATACTTATTAGCTTCTTGAGCCAAGATACTTTTTTCGCTAATGATTGGTCTTTTTAAAAGAAATTTATTCATAAATTTATTTAATGTTAGCGATAGCAGCTTGATCGATAATTAAGTGTTTGTGACTGAGAAGCGAGGTGACATTAAGAGAGGAGGCTTCCACACATTCGACTTTGGCTAAATTGGCGCAGGCTAAGTGAAGATTCTTATTGCCTTTTTCGCTTACTAAAAGAGCGCTCTTAGCTTTTAGATTGCTTAAAGTCTGCACCATGTTCTTTGTTTTGTGATCTTTGAGCGTGAGACTATCTACGATTAAGAGTTCTTGGTCGGCTAATTTTTTAGAGAGAACGGAATGAAGGGCGGCGCGAACCATTTTCTTATTAATTTTTTGAGCAAAGCTACGGTCTTTTCTTGGACCGAAAGCGACACCACCACCCACCCATAATGGGGAGTTGATAGAGCCATGACGAGCACGGCCTGTACCTTTTTGAGCCCAAGGTTTCTTACCACCACCCTTTACTTCGGCGCGGCTTTTGGTGTGTGCCCATGGCTTTCTTAGGTTGGCAGCCTGAGCTAAAACTACTTGGTGAACCAAGTCTGGATTCCAGGCGCGAGCAAAAATAGTCTCGTTCAAATCTAACTCACCTACGGCCTCATTATTTAAATTTAAAATTTTGATTTTCATAAGTTTGTTAAATGCGGACTTCTACCTTACCACTCTTGTAGCCAGGTACGGAGCCTCGGAGTAAAACGATTTTTTTGTCGTTGTCTACCGAGACGACCAAAAGACCTTTGGTGGTAATTCTGACACCGCCCATACGACCGGCCATTTTGCGGCCTTTCGCAACGCGTTGCATGTTGGTGCTACCGATAGAACCGGGAGCACGTAAACTTCTTTTTTGACCGTGAGTCTTTGGGCCGCCGTGGAAACCATGTCGCTTAACTACGCCTTGGAAGCCTAAGCTTCGGCTAATAGCGGAAACGGTTACTTTTTTGCCCTCCTGAATGGCGCTTAAATCAGCTTCTTTTTGGAAGCTTAACTCGCACACCGGCACCACGATCTCATCCTTATAGATCTGGGTCATTTTATTCTTTTTTCCGATTATTTTTATCATGTTAATTTTAGAGATATTTTTAACCTTTATAGGTTGGGATTAATCTCTGTGTTCCGACTAGTAATAAAACATCCGCGTAGTAGCGCGGAGGTTTTATCGCCGCTTCAATATAACGGCCTTAATACTACACCATTTTGATTTCAATATCAATGCCCGCTGGTAAATTCAATTTAGACAAAGACTCGATGATGGCGTGGTTGGGATTTAGGATGTCGATTAACCTTTTGTGAACGCGTAATTCAAACTGCTCTCTAGAATTTTTGTCGATAAAAGTAGAGCGGTTAACCGTGTATTTATGATTTTCGGTTGGCAAAGGTAATGGCCCAACTACTTCGGCATCATGACGTTTGGCGACATCGATAATCTGACGGCAAGAGTTGTCGATCAGTTTATGGTCGTAAGCTTTGATTTTTAATCTGAGCTTTTCGTTTTGGTCTTTGGTTTTCTGCATGTTTTAAGAGCGGTTTACTTAGTGATCGCGGTAACTACACCAGCACCTACGGTTTTACCACCTTCGCGGATAGCGAAACGTTGCTTTTCCTCAAGGGCTACTGGGTTGATTAATTTAATATTGATTTTGATCGTATCGCCAGGCATAACCATCTCTACGCCTTCTGGGAGAATGACTTCACCAGTAACGTCGGTAGTTCTGATGTAGAACTGTGGCTTATAACCCTTAAAGAATGGGGTGTGTCTACCACCTTCTTCTTTGGACAAAACGTAAACTTCAGCTTCGAAGTCGGTGTGGGGTTTGACGCTGCCAGTTTTGGCAATGACCTGACCTCTTTGCACATCTTCTTTCTTGGTACCTCTTAAGAGAATACCTACGTTGTCACCAGCGCGGCCTTCGTCTAATAATTTATTAAACATTTCGATACCGGTAACGGTAGTTTTAGCAGTGTCGGTGATCCCGATGATTTCAGCTTCTTCGTTGATTTTGACAATACCTCTTTCGATACGACCAGTGACGACGGTGCCACGGCCTTCAATGGAGAAGATATCTTCGATAGGCATTAAGAATGGCTTATCGGTATCTCGGACTGGCTCAGGAATGTATTCATCTAAAGCTTTAACCAAATCTAAAATTGGTTGCACGGCTGGATCGTTAAGATCTTTAGCTTCTAAGGCTTTTAAGCCTGAACCACGGATGATAGGGGTCTCATCACCTGGGTATTCATATTTCTTTAAGAGCTCTCTAACTTCAGATTCGACTAAGTCGATTAATTCTGGGTCGCTGACTTGGTCAACCTTGTTTAAGAAAACAATAATTCTAGGCACACCTACCTGACGAGCGAGCAAGATGTGTTCTCTGGTTTGAGGCATTGGGCCGTCACCAGCAGATACGACTAAGATCGCACCGTCCATCTGGGCGGCACCGGTGATCATGTTTTTAATATAGTCGGCGTGACCTGGAGCATCGATGTGAGCATAGTGTCTCTTTTCGGACTCATATTCTGAGTGGTGAATAGAGATGGTAATACCACGAGCTTTTTCTTCTGGGCTCTTATCTAATTCATCGACGGTAACTTCTTTGCCAGCAAAACCCTGCATGTGTAAGACGTGGGTGATAGCGGCGGTTAATGTAGATTTGCCGTGGTCGACGTGACCGATGGTGCCGACGTTAACGTGCGGCTTATTTCTTTCAAATTTAGCTTTTTCTGCCATTTTTTTAGTTTAAAATTTATATTTTAGTTATCGACTAACTATTTTTTTATTTAAATACGGTAAGTTAGAGTATATCTTGAAATGCGATGGAGTGTCAACTGGGGTATAGGTCTAATTAGATGGTGAAATTGATAATTAAAAAGCCTCAATTAAGAGGCTTTGTTTTTATGAGTTTATTGGCTAGGGTTCACCAAATTCTTTTAATTTAGACGGTGTTGCTGAGGAGGGTTTTTGAATGGGGGTAATTGTTTGGATAAAAGTAGCGTCTCCATTTTCGTCAAAACCTACTATGCCTGGTTTGGTAAAGCAAGAGGTTTGTTTTGGGCTTACTGGGTTGTTAACTTCATCCCCGGCAAATTTTGCCCAAGCTTCATCGAGGGAGTCGCAATTTGGTTGGTTGGCGTTGTGACCACCAACATCTAGATCGGACATGGAGTCATCTTTGTCTCCACCGGAAAGCGTCACGGGGTCATTGACTGGCAAGAGTTCGTCACCGAAACACATGAGATAAGTACTGGCTAAAACTGCCACGGCTTCAATATTTTCACGAAGGACGTACTCAATACTCGTCACGCTTTCTTGATTTAAATTCAGAGTGTCGGTTGCCAAGGAAACGGCTTGGTTTGCCATGGCTTGAAGCTCGCTATCATCAAACTCATCAAAGTCATCGTTATTACTTAGATTGTAAAGACCAAGGCCTAATTGAGTAATGGCGTTCTTGGGAACTTGATGACTTCGACCATAAACAGTGCCGAGTGCTTTTTTGGCAATCTCTAGATATCTTTGAATTTCTGGCTTGATGAGTGTTTGGAATTCTTCTTCGAAGGTTGGTGGTTTAGTATTAGACGCGAGCCTTTCAAATCTCTCTACAGATGCACCGTAACTGAAATTTTCGTCTCCACTTGGATCAGCTTCTGAACCATTGGGTAGTCGTGGTGTATCTGCCCTTTCGACTTCTAAATCAACTTCTACTGTCGTTGGGTCTGTTGCTGGCATTGCTAAGCACTTCCTTTCTTTTCTGGTTTGTAGTGGGAAGAGAATTTTCAAAGGGCAATTAAGCTGTTTAATAGTTTAAACTTAAAATTGTTTTATGTCAATCCCATTAGATTGAGAGATTGTTCGACGAAGATTCCGGCTCCAGCCAGCCAATTGGCAGTCTGGTCCGGAATGACAAACTAGAACGGAAGAAGATGAAATAAGTAAAGAAAAAAGCCGTAACTCCTCACAAGTTGCGGCTTTTTTCTTCTAAATATATTTTACCGGATTAGGCTTCCGGGAGCAAGATCTTTATCTGTGAATAAGGCTGATAAGGAATTTTCGTCACTGCCGGCAAGAATCATGCCCTGACTCACCTCCCCCATGATAGTTCGGGGTTCAAGATTGGCAATAATAACAATATTTTTACCAATTAAGTCTTCGGGCTTATAATATTTAGCAATTCCAGAAAGAATCTGCCTTTCCTCACCTCCTAAAGAGAGTTTAAACTTCAAAAGTTTTTCCGAACCTTCTACGGGGGTGCATTCTAGGACTTTAGCGATTTTAAGTTCAATTTTTTGGAATTCGTCGATGTTGATCATGGGGAGTAAATAGAAATTAAGATTTAAAAGTTAAGAATTAAGATGGGGAAAGTACTTAAAGATTCCACGCCTCAATTCCGAATCGATTTTACTAAATCGAACGGAATTGGGCTCTGAATGACAGCGGAAAAAACTATTTCTTTTTGCCTTCGATAATTTTTTCGGCAACGCTATTAGGAACGGCTTCGTAGTTGCTGAAAGTCATGCTGAAGTGGCCGCGGCCCTGAGTAATGGAACGAAGGTTGGTGGCGTAACCGAACATTTCGGCGAGCGGCACCTTGCCATTAATGACTTTGACATTCATTTTGTCTTCGATGGACTCAATTAAACCTCTCTTGCTGCTAATGTCACCAGTGATATCACCCATGAATTCGGTTGGGACGGTGACTTGAATGCTCATGATTGGCTCGAGAATGACAGGCTTAGCGTTTCTACAACCTTCTTTGAAGGCCATGGAGCCGGCGATTTTGAAAGCGGCTTCACCGGAGTCTACTTCGTGGAAAGAACCATCGAAGAGGGTAACTTTGATGTCTACCATAGGATAGCCAGCTAAAACACCATTTTCTAAAGTTTCTTTAATACCTTTTTCAACTGCTGGGATAAATTCTTTTGGAATCGCACCACCTTTAATAGCGTCTACGAATTCAAAGCCATGACCAGTTTCTTGGGACTCAACTTTGAGCCATACGTGACCATATTGACCACGACCACCGGACTGACGAATATATTTACCTTCGGCTTCGGCTTCACCGCGAATAGTTTCACGATAAGCAACTTGAGGACGACCGACGTTGGCTTCAACGCCGAATTCACGTTTCATTCTATCCACGGTAATTTCTAAGTGGAGTTCTCCCATACCAGCGATGATGGTTTCCCCCGTTTCAGAGTTACCAGAAAGTCGCAAAGTAGGGTCTTCTTCGGCCAATCTTCGCAAAGCCATACCCATTTTTTCTTGGTCAGCCTTGGTCTTAGGCTCAACTCTCAAAGAAATAACTGGTTCTGGGAAGTCGATTTTTTCTAAAACGATTGGGTGTTCTGGATCACAAAGCGTGTCACCGGTAGTGGTGTCTTTCAAACCTACTAAGCCACCGATTTCACCAGTGAAAATTTCATCCACGTCTTCTCTGTGATTAGCGTGCATGCGGAGAATGCGACCGATTCTTTCTTTGTTGCCTTTAGTGGTATTCAAAAGATAATTACCCTTTTTGAAGGAGCCAGAGTAAACGCGGAAGTAAGTAAGGGAACCAACGAATGGGTCGGCAGCTACTTTGAAAGCAAGAGAAGAAAATGGCTCGGTATCTAGTGGGCGTCTTTCGATTTCGGCATCGGTTTCAGGGTCGTGACCAATAGTTTTAGGAATGTCGGCTGGAGATGGAAGATAGTCGATGACAGCATCCAAAACGAGCTGCACACCTTTGTTTTTTAAAGCTGAGCCGGTAACAACAGGAATTAATTTAATTTCTAAACAGGCTTTGCGAAGAGTGGACTTAATTTTTTCAACAGGAATCTCTTTACCATCGAAAAAGTCGGTCATCATAGCGTCGTCTTGTTCGACAACTCTTTCTAATAGAGCTTTTCGTTTAGCTTGAGCCTCTTCTAAATATTCAGCAGGAACTTCTTCTTCTCGGATTTTTTCACCTCTTTCACCATCAAAATAGTAGGCCTTCATTTTAATGAGGTCGATGATGCCGTTAAAATCACCTTCGGTGCCCATAGGGATTTGAATAGCGACGGCATTAGGATTTAATTTTTCTAAAATAGACTTAAAGGAATTTTCGAAGCTCGCGCCCATACGGTCGAGTTTGTTAATGAAGCAGATTCTAGGAACATGATAGTCGTCAGCGTAGTGCCAGTTGGTTTCGGATTGAGGCTCTACACCAGAAACACCGTCAAAAACTACGACGGCACCGTCTAAAACTCTCATGGAGCGCTTTACTTCGACGGTGAAGTCGATGTGGCCTGGGGTGTCGATTAAGTTGATGCGATGAGTAAAAGCTTTGTCGCCGTTGGCGTAAGTAGGCGTCCAAAAACAAGTGGTGGCAGCGGAGGTGATGGTAATACCACGCTCCCTTTCCTGCTCCATCCAGTCCATAACGGTGGAACCTTCATGTACTTCACCAATTTTGTGGGCGACGCCGGTATAAAAAAGAATTCTTTCGGAGACGGTGGTTTTGCCGGCATCGATGTGGGCAATAATACCAATGTCCCTAACCTTTTCGATTGGGTATTCTCTGGCCACTGGAAAACCCTTCTTCGGCATGACAACATGGGATATAATGCGGGTTGTGGACTACCTGGAAACCCGAGACGATGTTGACCCGGAGCGAATAGGCATAATAGGCCTTTGCATGGGCGGTCAACAGGTGTGGTATGCTGGAGCCTTGGAGAAACGGTTAAAGGCCTGCATCATCGTCTGCGGCACATCGAC
>CAYHSQ010000039.1:0-7027 GCA_964359365.1 uncultured Candidatus Saccharibacteria bacterium
TGATTAGTAATATCAACTACGGTGGTAATAATACTGTGTCCGCCTGAAGCTTCAACTGCTGCCTCTCGATTATGGATAATGATCGTGGCTATTAAAGAAACCGTTTTAATTGGTAAAACATTTATATAAGGAATGTAGTCCACTAAGCTACCAACAAAATACCACACTCCCCTAGCCTCTCTTATTTTAAGATAAAACTGGATTGTGAGCCAGACAAAGGAACTCCAGAAAACATTTATAACTTGCCCTAAGACCGGCAAGAAAACTTCCATCAAGCCTTCAGCTATCTCAGCCATCAAAACCAGCAGGACCACGAATACAAATTCAACCCTATTTATCTTCTGTTTCATTTAATAATTCCTTCGGGTTGGTAGTAATGAGCTGGTCTTCCATATAAGAAGCAATAATTTTAATTGCGACATGGTTAAGGCCGGCAAAAAACAATCCCTCCCCCACCGCCGCGTCCACCAGTAACCCTTTTTCCGAGTCGGTTAAGTTAAAAGTCTTAGCCACGATGTCGATTGTTGCCGGGTGCTGTCTCATTAAAATTTGCAAAGCACTATTCGTAATAATTGGTCGGCCAAAAGGCGAAAGTAAAAAATCTTCCACGTCCTGCGTAATCGTCGTTACTCCTAAATAATATTTTCTCGCTCGCTTTACGAGCCCAAACAAGAAGGCCGCGCCTTCCGGGTATTTCATGAGCCACCACGCCTCGTCCACTACCATAATTCTTTGCTTTAATTCCGAGCGAATTAAATTCCAAATATAATTCAAAATAATATACATCGCGATTGGCCGGAGACTCTCCTCTAAATCTCTCACCGAAAACACCACAAATCGATTTCGAATATCCACGTTCGATTGCTGGTTTAAAAATCCGCCATAACTTCCTTCGGTAAATCTATATAATCTATCTGCTAAGCCCACCCCCCCAGAAATATTTCTGAGCACGGTTTCCAAATCCGAAATTAAAGGCGCTGTCGCTTTCGAAAAATCCTTTCCCGGAATAATGTCACGCGAAGCATAAGTTTCGGTAATCGCCCGATCAAGCACTCCTTCTTCAGTCGGGCTTAACTCGCCAAGCATGATTTTAAACAAACCTGTTAAGTTCACGATATGCGAACGCAATACATCGTCCGCCGATTCGTCTTTCGGGATTATTGGAATATCAAACGGATTAATATGGCTTTCGGAGGTTAAGGAAATATTGAAAAAGCTCCCTCCTACCGCTTCCGCCAAGCCCTTATATTCATTTTCCGGGTCGATCACGATTACATCCGCCCCAGTCATTAAAGAGCGTAAGGCTTCAAGTTTCGCTGCATAAGACTTACCCGCACCAGATGTTGCAAAGATCGCCATGTTCGCATTCTGCAAATCAAAGCGGTCGAAAATCACCAAAGTATTATTAAAAGTATTAATTCCATGCAGCGTTCCTGAGTCGGTGGTCAAAGTTGGCGACACAAATGGGAAAAACGAAGCAGCCGGTGAAGAATTTAGCGGATTAGAAATATTTAACTCGTCGTTTATGATTGGCAACACCGCATTAAAAGCCTCCACCTGCTGAAAAGTCGCCGGCTTCACATAAATTAACCGACTCTCAAGTAAGTTCACCAAGCTATTTTCAATCTGACTCAATTCTTCCGCCGTGTCTGCGTAAAGTGTAAAATAAACCGCTACTGTAAAAAGGTGCTCTACCGCTTGTTGTAATGAATCTCGCAAACCTTCCACGTCTCGCATGGCCGTTTCAAGCATTGGACTTCTGATCATTCCCTTCTCCTCCCTGTCTTGGAGCTGAGCCTCCACCTGCGTCGCCTTTTTCTTCAAGCTTTTCAAGGCGGTGGCAGTATCCACTGGCGTAATATGAATTGAAATATCAATTAATTCAGGCGTGTTTACTAAAGGCGAAAACCACGAGGTCGAAAGATAACGCGGGTAGGTCAAAAAGAAAAGTGTTTTCACCATCTTCTCCCCTAACTTTAAATAAGTCGGATTAATTTCTAGGGCCGATGGCGCAAAATAGTTTTTAAGTTCGTTTGGATTCATATTTTTATTATCTCCCCTCCTCTACCGAGGAGGGGTAGGGGGAGGTGAACAATTTAACTTTTCCTAGATTCGTGTTTTTTTTCAATCGTCGCTGGGTTATAAAAATTATACAACAATTCCAAAACCTCATCTTGATTCAGTGCCACCGCTCGAAGCCCCACTCGATTTAGCGAACTCATTACCTGTTCGGCTCGCAAGTCGAGCTGCCTAGTATATTCATTAAACTTCGCCACATTGTCCGCTGCAGTTTTCTCAGCCGTGGGCTGCTTCTTTCCAAAAAATCCTAGGAATTTATTTGTCGCCGCCCCTGAAGCCCCGGCAATATCTACGTAATCGTATGGCACGGTCACCACAAAAGTTTTCGCCATAATCGGGTTTTTACTCACTAAAAAATCAATAAACCCATGATAATCTTCGATTAAATTTTTCAATTGCTCGTTCGTTTCTTTAACTTGAAGATTTTTGATCTTCTCTAAATAGCCAGAAATATTCACTTTTCTAGAGTGAACTAGAATCTGGATCGGATATTGCAGTGAATTCAAAAAATCTTGAAATCCAAACACAATTAAATTCTTTTCCTCTTCCCCTTTCAAATCAAAATTAATCCCCGAAACTAAAATCAAGCGCCTTAATCCCCCATTGCGCAAGATCACCACCCCATCCCGCACGTCACTTACCTCAATTAAAGAAGAAATCTCTCCAGCTTCAAAATTCGCCATAAGATTATTATACAACACGATTCACGAGACACATATCACAAAGACAAAAAAACGAGCCCCCCACTTGTCATCCCGGAAAAATCTGGAGTTTACCCCGTGCTTGATACGGGGCCTAAATGATTTTATCCGGGATCTTCGTCGATCATTAAGTAATCCCGCTTCGCCGATGCTACGTGGGATGATTTTTAAAAAATTAAAAATAAAAAAAGGCGGCATATTTCAGCCGCCTTAATGTGGTTTCTGCGCCACCCCTCTTCTTACCCTTCGTCGTAGAAGATCGTGAGGGTGAGACGAGGGTTTCCAATGTCGTCTCCGAGCCCAGGCAACACATGCTCTGATTGAGAGCAGCATGTTACATGAGCAGCAGGATGATCGTGTTGCCATTCCCGCAAACGTTCCCCCATGAGAACGCAATTCCTGTGGGCGTTGTTTTCAGAAACAACGAAAATTTCAAACTTTTGCACGTTGAACTCCCAAATCTTAAATGGTTCTTTTCCGAGTGCCACTCCCACCTACGAGGTAGATGTGGTTTTGTCGCCCAACAACTGGGCAACTCATTTCGTTGCTACCGACCTTTTTCTTCGATTTCTCGGTAGTAGGCCGCCGCCCGCTCTCTCTCCGAATCACGACGATAGCTTTCGAGGTTTTCTTGCTGGGTCCTCGTTCTATCGCAGAAGACCGGCGTGTCACTCAGTAGATCAAGAGCGGATTTGCCACCACTTCGACTTTCCTCGTGAGTCAACTTAATGTAGGGCTCAGACATCCGAGCTTCCTGCACCAAGTTCCAGATCGTCGTCGGCACACCGAAGATTGCCACAATCGCCGCAATCGCATCGAGATCGATTTTGTGGAGCATCCACAGAGCGACGATCAAGCCAATCACTGCACAAATCTGAGACAGCCAACTTTGAGTTTTCGGACTCATTTCACGAATTCCTTTGCAAAAGAGATCATTCAGAAACGTTAATTTTTCAGGCAACGCGCCTGTTTGTGTCCTACACATATTATACCATAAATTAGCCTAAAAAGTCAATCTAAGCCTAGAAATGGCTTAAAATATACGTTATTTGCTAATAAAAACATCGCAAATCTGTCATTCCCGCGGAGGCGGGAATCTTCGTCTATTTAGTCTGAACTTAGATTGGTGACACAAAATAAGCAGGTTCCCGTTTTCACGGGAAAGGCATAGTAGTTGGTTTTATAAAATAAATTCATTGCCATGACTACAAAATACCCACACTAATTACCGTTCCCCCCTCAAAATCTTTATCTATAATCTATGCGTCGGGCCGCCTCCCTCTCCCCCGTATTTTTCTGGAAAACTTCGTATTTTTCTTGTAAGCCTCGTAACCTATCGATAAACGGCTCGATAAATGATTTTTCTCTAGCTAACGGCTCAGAGGTGACGCTCAGCTTTAGAGCTAAGTCGCTCACTCCCCTACCGCTTGTTTTGCCTGGTGTTTTCTTCTGCCACAAATAAAGTCTTGGCCGCCAATAATAATTAAAGGCCGCTCGCAAAGTTTGCCCCACATAGCGCCCGTTGTATTTTAAAAAAGCCAAAGCCAATAAAAATCCATCTATGCAGGCACAAAAAACTAGCCAGACATAAAACTGTAAAAGATAAAAGGAAAAGTAAGCGATAAAAAAAGACAGCGCTACATAGCCAAATTGCCGCAAGGTCATCGGCCCTACGAGCTTATCCTCCACCTCAATAAATTGCGGCACTAAATACTGCATACTTCTATTATATATTAAAACAGTTGATTATTTCACCCCAAGTCACTTATTGGGCGCAAGCTTTAGCTATTTTGGAACATGACGGAAGAAAAATTGCATGGTTTCGTGTTGTTCGTTCTCAATTAGAACAACACGAAAATTTTTCTGAGTCCGAAGAACAAAAACACCAGCTGTGTTTTTGATTCTGTTTCTAAAATAGTTAAAGCTGGAGCTGCTTATCTAAACCACTTCGATTGTGGCTTAGGAATTTGGATCTGCTTGTCTGCACTCACTACTCCCTTTCCGAAATTTTGATGGTGCGCGACTAAGGTCGCTTGAGTAATGGGTGTCATTAACCCGTTATAATGAACTACTCTAGCCCCGAAGCCACTTGTGGTGAGCCTGCCGAATCCACTCACAGTTGCCTTCACGGGTGTTTTTTTAACCTCTCCACCAAAGCTAGGCTTCGCCATACTTTGATTGGCATTATTTGTATTATATTTTGTCTCCATGCCACGTACTTCTTCTTTAAATTCGTGCAGCATCACTGGTGCGTTATTATTTTTTAAACTCGGCATCGGTGTCATCTCTTCCGCTACGGGCACATTTTCTGGGGCTATAATATTTTTTTCGATTGTAACTTCGGGCTTTAAGGTGGTAGGACCACTCTCTTCCTTGTAAGCCGACTCTTCTAAGGCTTTTAATTCCCTTATTTTTCTCTCATCCTTTTCTTTTCCGCCAATTTCTAGTAAATCAATATTAATGAGCCATAAATAGCTTTCAATTGGCGATAATAAATTGTCATAAAGAAACTTTTTGATATTTACATCAGCTTTAGCGGCTTCCTCCCCCGCCACCATATTTAATTTCAAAACCAACTCACTTAAATTTATTTTTTTATTAATAAATTTCACCAAACCATCAATCACCAAGCCGCGCTTTTCGTCGGGCACTAAAAAAGCCTCGCAAAATTTATCAATCGCGTTATTAAATTCATCGCTGTCCAGCCAATTATAAATAGCTTCCGGGATTTCTAACTCCTCCATGTATTAAATTTACCCCATTAGATAAATTATATCCAACATCCAACTTTTTATTTTGAGAAAATCCCTTATGAATTATTTTTTTAGTAATCAAGCCTATCTAACGGGGTGAACCACTTAAGATAGGTTACTTATTATCATATCCATGTGGGTAATCATATCCGTATGGATTTTCTTTTGAGCGGCGTTAGCTGGAATAGCGGCCAAGGCGGCATTCCTACTAATGTTTTCCGTTCTAATTCTATTTGCTTCGGCCACCATCTGATCTTTAGTGCCTTGGTCAGCGTTTCTTTGAAGGGCTGCCACTTGACCACTTCCTAGGTTCTTAATAATATCCTCCTTCACCAAAATCTCAGGCGCCAATTCATCAATCTTTTTAGGCTTAATCTTTCTAACCGCCTCACGAATTACCTGATCTCGATTCCTGGTTGGGTCTGGCTTCAAATCATAGGCTAAGTCTGGCCTAGCTCTCATTAACTCAGACACTAAAGCCTCGTCTCTTTCTGGATGAAGTAGATCGAATTTAGTTAAATCTGTGGTCGTAAAGGCGGCAGCCGGATCTTCAATACCCCTCTTTATCCTTTCGACTAATACCGCCTTAGCCGCCAATTCATTATCAGGGTCGCTCCAGCTTTGTAAGCGCGCATCATCAAGGTTTTCTAAGTTCTCTTTAGTGTAAGCCGCGATTTTTTGTTTATCGTAGCCAGATATCTCATTAGTTAATCTTTCTAAGTTGCTCAAGCGCTTATTTTCCTCCGGAGTTCTAGCTGTATTAGCTTGCAGCTCAGCCGTCTTCTGAGTAATAAGCTGTCTCATCGCCCCGCGATCTTTATTGGTCGCCTTATCAAGCGACGCTCTTAGTTTATTAGCCTGTAGAGATGCTAGTACACTGTCATTTTCCAAAGCCTTCGGTATAATTCTAGATTTATCAGTGTCTTTCATAATCTCCTCGGCTTTTTTACCTATAGTCGAAGCCAAATCAGGTCTGTAAGACAAAATCTGATCTACTATTTTGCTATCCCCTTTCTTTAGGCCGTATTTATCAGCTAATTTTAAGTAATTAGAAATCTGATCGTCGGTTAGCTTGTCGAGAATTTCCCCTGCTTTTTTATCATCACTTAAAATCTGAATAATTTTGGCTCCTTTGGCCGTATCGCTTAAGCTATCGCTCCAACCAAGCAAGGCATCTCCTTTAGCAGCGCCAATGCCGCTATTTTTCAAATAATCATCAACCTCTTTATTGTATTGATCGGTTACCGCCTTTTCTCCTTGAGCGCCCCCAGCTAAAATCGCGCCACCCAACCCTCTAGTTACTGGGTTCCTCGTTAAAAAGCCCCCTAGCCCTTTAGACATCTTATTGAAGAAGCCTTCTTTGCCACTCACCCTTCCAATTCCTGCCGCTCCCCCAGCCCCAGCCCCCCCGCCCCGACCCGCCCCACCCCCCGCGGCGCGTAATGGGGTAAAAAACGGCCCGCTACTCATTGTTTACCCCCCGATTGTGTTTAT
>CAYHSQ010000040.1:0-6941 GCA_964359365.1 uncultured Candidatus Saccharibacteria bacterium
TGTTGGCAGAGTTCACTGGAACGGTGTTTCTCTTGAAGTGCGACAAGCCGCCTACTATGCGGTCCAAAGTGGCGAGATTGATACTGGAAACGAAAGCCATATGTCTTGGGCGAGGGATCACATCAACAAAGATGCCAATTATCTCGTGTTCGCCGGTCAAGCTCCTCGAGCTCTGGCTCAGTTCAGAGAAGCGGCTCGTACCGGCTCACTACCAACTTTGCGAGTGATGCTCAGTCGTGGTCCCAGAAAAACAGAGGTCATGGCTCGGCGGCAACGTCTCGGCGATAATCGTCCGAGACCAACTCGAGACCGCGCTGGCCTCGGTGTGGATGCGAATGGCGATGAGCTCTAAGCTTTAGTCAGTTAATTAAAAAACGAAAGTAAAAAAACAAGGGCAACCGAAACGGTTGCCCTTTTTATTTACTCTGATTTTATTGGCAGAAAAACTCTTTTCAAGAATATCTTTGTCGCCAATCTTCTGAATCCCGGATCGTAGAAAGTTCCAAGATCACTTTGCTTGGGAAAGAATCGCTCGTAGCCAGAATGCAGCAAGCGATATTGAATCGCATCCCGCTCCATTTGCTTGAACCATATCGATCTATCCGTATTTCCACTCAAGTATTTCACCAAGAGCTTCCGACGAAGCTCTTTTATAAATTCACGCTCACCACACCAAGCCCCACCAAACAGCACATGCGTCCAAGATGAAAGGTTGGTTATTTTAAATCCATCACCTATTTCTTCTAGTTCAAATATCACGACCTTGTCGCCAAGAGTTTGTTCAACTAACCTTCGCTCTAAGAAAGTCGTAGTCGGTCTTGCAAACACCGCAACATCGAAGTCGCTTGCTGAGTTTGCGTATCCTTTCAACTGGGAGCCGAAGAGAATAAAGGTTGGGTAGAGGAATGGTAGATGATCGAATAATCTCTCTATTCTACTAGCCTCATCTTTCACAACCTCGCTTACTTCCGAAAATAACCCCTCGAGACTCGGAAGTTTCACGCCAAACTGATCAAGATAAGTTTGGCTGATTACATTAAGATGAAACAAATGAGACCAAAGACTAATAATCGCATCTCGAAAATGAGGAATATTTCTCTCCCACAATTCTCGGATAAACGATTCGTACTCATAATATCTATTTCCTGTCACCTTCAGGCTTTGAATGCTAACCAAGGTTGAGAAAGTATTAATGCATCGTTTCGCGAATTCTTCTGGCGGTACTAACGCATTTAAAATTTCTGCCGACAGATTTTCTGCCGCCGCTTTAACCTTCCTCTTAAACTTTTCTCCCCGGAGCCAACGAGCCCGGTCTTCTGTAATCACACCCTCTTGTGAGATAGTTGATTGCTGAACGGCTCTCACTGGAAAAACTTCGGTGATACTAGAGGAAAGTAAGGGGTAAGAATCATCTCTAATCAATTGAACCCAATCGGAAGTAATTAAGCCTTTGGCTAACAACTCCGGAATGAAGCGTGTGACCTGAATCACCATTTTTGTTGGTGCCTCTAGAGACTCGGTCTCCAAAATATCTCCGTCAATGAAGTTCGCCTCCGCATCGCAAAATGAAAGTAGGTCACAGAAGCATTTCATGTAAGTATCCACAAATCTTTTTTGCGCCAACATTAGCACATTAGATTCATGAACCCAAGACCTGCAAGGGAGTAGTTCGAGCGGCAGATAAAGTAATAATCTTTCATGTAGCGGATCAATTTCTAAAAAATCAGCCAGAAGAAAATATAGGCCAGCCGTACTTTTGTGGTCGATGAGACCCAAGTCGATTGCCTGAGATATCTCCATCTTAGGATCACTTATTTGTTTGAATAGGTAATCAAGTTTTTCAAATAATTTTTTCCGCACCAGAGATTGAGTTGTCAGGTTTTCATCTTGCTTAATCGAATCTGGCCACAACGAGTCATCTCTATCTAAATCGAAAAGAGACTCTACAGCCGGTGCGATAACATCGAAATTCAGCATTAGAGCCCCTTCTTTAATTGGGTTGTAGTTATTTACTTATCAAGTTTCAACAGCCCATATTATAAACCTTTTTAACAAATTTGTAAAGCGAGGAGCTACTTTGTCATACCGGAGTGAAACGACGGTATCTGTGTAGTGAATTAGATCCCGTCACTATGTTCCGGGATGACAAGGCTTATGAGGTGACCGCTTTTTTTCATCCAACAAAAAATCCCGATTGCTCGGGATTTTTTGAAAGATTATTTTCGCTTCTTAGCAGTCTTCTTAGCAGGTTTCTTTGTAACCTTCTTTGTGGCTTTCTTTTTCATTTTTTTATTTATTAAAGTCTTGCGACTTTAGCACGCAGAGCGAGCGACCTTGTAGTTTTTATTTCGCTCTTCCTTAGTACTAAGTTAATCTTCTCATGCTATAACATTGCGTCAATCTGTGGATAACTTTCTTGACTCAAAAAACACTTTTTAAAAAATTCAATTAACAAAAAACTCGGAACAAGTCCCGAGTTTCATCTCTAATTATTTGTTATCTTCTTCATCTTTTAATCTTATAATCGTTTCATCTTTTTCAGTTACCTGTTTTTCGCATTTACCCAAAGCGTTAGTAAGTGATGTCGCTCTCATCTCAACCGTTTCCGATTTAACTCGAAGTCCCGCGATCTCTTCATTAAGTTTTTTTAACTCTTCAGCCACTGTCGATCCAACTTCTCGTTTTACTTCTTTAATTTTCTGTTCCACTCGATGATGTTTTTTATCGATATCATCAAAGCCAAACGCAAAGAGTGCAACAAGCAGCATGAAACATTTTGTGATCGCAATTTTTTTACCGCTTCCGTTGTTGTAAACGAAAGACAATTCATGTGCCATCACCACAAACACTAAAAACATCCCAATCGTAAAGTAATACGGTTGTAGGGGATTCATGTGAAGGGTTCCTTCTTCGGTGCGCCATAGCTTTCAGCGTAGGCGACTTTAGGCTAATAACTTCTCCAGATACCGATCATCTTCGCCCAGCGTCAAGCGTTTTCTAATCTTGATAGCCTTACTTGGCAAAACATCTACCGAATACCAAGTCACTCCTTTGTCGAAAGACATAAAGTCTAATATCGCCCCATCAACACCGTCAGTGAGTTTTCGAGTCTTCCAATTTTCGAGCATGCTGAGTAGTTCGCCATGAGCCCTATCTAGTCCAGCCGCCTTTTCTTGTAGAGCCTTAAAGTCTAATTCAAACTTCTTTATGGCCGCTGTCATCTCTCCACTTTCCGCATTCCAATTTCTTTGCTTTATCTCCATTCTTTTTCGATCCGTCACAACAATCAGAAAGAGCGTCAGTGATATGATAGCCAGAACCACGATTAACAAGGTCACAAAAAAGTTCGCAAGCATGAGGAGGACTCCTTCGGTAGGCCATAGTTTTAGCGAAGGCCACCTTATTTAAAACTCAAATTACCAACCGAGATTCTACGTCTTTTATCCCAAAAAGGCAATTTACCGTTAATAAAAAAAGACTCCCAGGAGAAACAACTGATGTGTTCTTCTGGGAGTCCTGAATTTCTAGCGGAGACTTCCACTACCGCTTTTTAGCACCCGCTCCACATACACAACCATCGGCGAGCACTCCAATCAGGAAGCCCCAGTTGTACCAAACACCGTTGTTGTGGACCTCGTACACGCTCACGCCGTTGGTGAACAACGAGAGAAAGAATGCGAATGGGGCAATGCCACCATGCCACAGACCGCGCCAGAAACCGGCTATGGTTCCGCCTGCGGAAGCGGTGTGGGCCGCAGTGTTAGGGCCGGCACAGCCAGCCAAGAGCAGGAAAGCCAAACACAGCACCAGGATCGACGATTTCTTCATGATCTTCCTTTTCATTAAAACAGGGACAGGGGGAGTTTCGAGGCACAAAGCCTCACTTTTGATTACTGAGAATTAAAACGAAGATCGCGAGAGTGATGGCGTAATCGGAGATTGAGCGGGCTGCTCGACCCCAATCCGGCCCCTTTTTGCTGATCGCGCCTTGGTAAATAATCTGACCAATCGTCAACCCAATCCAACAATAGAATGCAAGTAACACCATGATCCTTTTCCTCTCTCTAAAAAGTAGGTCTGAAATTTCGAGGCGAAATACCTCATTTAATGTCCAGATATAATTATATCACAAATCATCAAAAAAATCAAGTATTATAAAAACGGCTTAAAATAAGCATTTTTAAATAAAAAAAGAGCCCCATCGCAGAGCATGACTCTTTGATGAGGCTTTCCAATTAGGTTGATCTACCCATTTTTTCAACAAGCCAACCCACGGCTTCGTCTAAAGTTTCAAAGATATTATCCGGGAAGAGTTCTTTGAGTCTGTCATAAACCCCCTGCATTGCCTTAAGAGGGTGACCTTCCATATCTTTCATATCAAATACGACGAGAGTGCGTCTGGGGTTTTCGTATAAAGACACCACAGTCTCTGCTATTGAGTAAGCTGAGATTGGGTTACCTTTTTGCCCCGGATCTCCTATGTAGAACAGGAGGTAGGTTGCCCGAGCCTTTGCCTGAGCCTCTCTTTCTCGTGCCGCATCATCCCAGTCAGGAACTATGGGATCAAATATTTCATCTTTCAAAACACCATTTTGGAGTAAAACTCTAATGACATCGTACCGCCAAGGGTTATTAGCTATTGTGCCTCCTAGAAATAAAAGTTTTTTCAAGGCGATCTCCTCTTAAAGAGCGTTTTTGGCCTTAAGCCATTCGGGGCGATTATTTTTTACCCAATTTTTCCAACTCTCATTCTGTCGGCACCTTAACCAAGTTTTGAAAGCACAGCTTTCAGATTTCTCCAAGATGTCTGAGCCAAATGGCAACACACCAATCGGCAACTCTTCTCGGCTCACCGCCTTTAATTTTTTAGCTGCAGCATGACATGGGGGACAGAGTAAGCCGCTTGCGTGAGTGCACCAATCGTGAGCCCATTGAGCCGGAACCTGTCTTTTTGTAGGAATATACTTTGAATTACAGAGACAGCAATTAATTCTCGAATCTTTTTTCTTTAACTGAGCTCTTTTCTTTTTCATTTCAAAAATCCTTTCATGACCAAGTCTTGTAAAAGAAAACTGGCAGTATTATGCCATAAATTATCAATAATTGCAAACAAAAATAACCTAGGGGGTCATTTTTATTTGTGCGCCCTGCAGGAATCGAACCCACATCACTTGGTTCGAAGCCAAGTACTCTATCCATTGAGCTAAGGGCGCTAGATTTTACTCACTAAAAATGCCATTATATTAGCATAAAGTCCAGTTACCGCATTCTAGATTCTAGTTACTAGATTCTAGTTACTACCCTTATGTCCAGATTAGTTCCGCAAGAAATTTTAGACTGTATCAAAAAGATTGAAAAAGCCGGTTTCGAGGCTTTTTTAGTCGGCGGTTGTGTGCGTGATTTGTTGCTCGGTAAAACGCCGGGTGATTGGGACATGGCGAGTAACGCTACTCCAGATAAGTTAGTGGAAATTTTTGGTGATGATGCGGTTTACGAAAATAGTTTTGGCACCGTGTCTTTAAAAAGTTTCCCAATCGAGATTACGACTTATCGTAAAGAGGGGACTTATTCCGACAAGCGTCACCCCGACAGCATTAGCTTTGCCAAAGAATTAAAAGACGATCTCGGCCGCCGCGATTTTACTATCAACGCCCTCGCCCTAGACGCCGACGGCAAAGTGATCGATTTATTTAACGGCCAAGCCGATTTAAAACTCGGCATCATTCGCGCGGTGAACGATCCACAAATTCGCTTCGATGAAGATGCTTTGCGCATGCTCCGCGCTATTCGTTTTGCCTCCCAACTTGGCTTTGTCATCGAGCCCAAAACCGCCGCCGCAATTATGAATTTGAAAGATAATCTATCTCATGTGGCTAAAGAAAGAATCAGAGATGAATTTGAAAAAGTGATCATGAGTGACCGCGCTGCGGATGGCGTTGAGATGCTTGTGAACGCTGGCTTGATGAAGTATATTATTCCCGAAGTTTTAGAAGGCGTGAATTGTGGTCAAAATAAGCATCACATTTACACCGTCTTCAAGCATTGTAATGAAGCTTTACGTTATTCGACTAATCAAAAATATTCCCTCGAAGTGCGTCTCGCCTCACTTTTACACGACGTCGGCAAGCCGCGCACGAAAAGAGGGGATGGCATCGACTCCACTTTTCATGGTCACGAAGTGATTGGCGCGAGAATTGCCGCTAAGCGTCTTCGTGAACTCGCTTTTTCAAGCAAGGTTTTAGATAAGGTGGTGCATCTTATTCGCTACCATATGTTCTATTACAACGTCGGCGAGATCACCGATGCTGGGGTGCGCCGCTTTGTTAAAAGAGTCGGTGCTGAAAACATAGATGACTTAATCCGCCTAAGAGAGGCCGATCGCATTGGCAGTGGCGTTGAAAAAGCTGTACCCTACAAACTCCGTCATTTGCTTTTTATGATCGAGAAAGTAAAACAAGATCCCATCGAGCCGAAGATGTTGAAGCTAAGAGGGGATGAACTTATGAATTTGTTAAAACTAGAAGCCAGCCCCCGAGTCGGCTTAATTCTCCACGCCCTCATGGAAGAAGTTTTGGATGACCCTGCCAAAAACGATTTTGAATATTTAAAAACCAAAGCTTTAGAATTAAATAAATTAGACGAAAAGGAACTCTTAAAATTTAAAGAAAAAGCTTTATTTCGAGCCGACGAACTCGAAGCCGAAGCCGAATCGCAAATCAAAAGAAAATTTAAGGTTTAACTTGTCGGAGTGCCGAGAATCGAACTCGGACTACAGACTCCCGAAGCCTGCGTACTACCACTATACGACACTCCGTCGTTATTTACGTTTATACTATACAGCTTCTATATTAAAACAAGTAATTTAGGTAAATAAAAACTCCTCAAGAGAGGAGTTTTGTGGAGTTAGGGGCCGACTTTTAATTCTTTGAGTTTCAAGAGGT
>CAYHSQ010000041.1:0-6857 GCA_964359365.1 uncultured Candidatus Saccharibacteria bacterium
AGCGAGTCGTCGACGAAGGCGTCGAGCTGTAATTCTTCGACTGCATCTCGCTTACAAATTTTGCGGCCGACAAATCTAATTTCTGGCGGCTCGAAGCCGAGCTTCAACTTCAAATCATGTGTGACGATTTCGGAAACATTTTGACTACGATTGGTGACGATCACTAAATGATGATTAGCGGCGAGCAAGGCTCCGATACCCTCTTTGGCGCCAGCGATAAGCGGGGTGCGCTCAGTCCATTCTTTGGAAAGATAAACTTCGTCTTTTAGGGCTTCGTAATTACCGTGAAGCATGGCGTTTAAAACCATGCTTTCTTGAAAAAGAAAATGGGTAGCGGCAACCGAAAGACCGAAGACATCTAAAGCGGCGGCACTCAACGTACTGGCACAGTTAGAAATGACGCCATCAAAATCTAAACCGATGCGTCTTGGCATGATGGATCCTCTCTTCGGTAAATTTAGGGGGAGCTTTTTTTCAAATAACCGCTTAATTTATAACAAAATACCTTATCATTGGCAAATTTGACTTTTTGTGGGGTTATATGATACAGTGCTAGGAGCGTAAAGACGCATCGTCTAAAGCTAGAAGTACTTTGATTTCATTTACTTAGAACTTGGAGGTGGATTGTGGAAGAGGCATTTCTGAATCATCGATTTGTGATTATGAATGGACCGACTGCGGAAGATCTTGCAAGAGAATATTTTGGTCGTAGTGGCTTGAGCTTTACGATTTTCGAAGATACGCAAAACCATGAGGAGCAGTCCTTGACTCTCCGAGTCGATTTTATGACTGAGCTACCTCTGAATGACGATGATGATCCGAAATTCGACGGCAAAATTCACGAACTCCGTGGTCCGGCGGATGAATACGATCAATTTGATTTCGTGTCTGAATACAACATCGAAACCCGAACGGGTTGGATCGAATTTCACCGACCAGAGAGAAAGAGTTAATTAAAGAGATAGCAAGCAAAGCTCGAACGAAAAACGTTCGAGCTTTTTAATTACTCATGTCATGCTGAATTCATTTCAGCATCGCCAAAATTGTTAACCGTTTTAAGATACCGAATAGATTCCACGCCTCAATTCCGAATTAATTCTTATAAAAATAAGAAAATGGAGTGGATCCCGAACGAGCACTTCGGGACAGGCTCCATTGGGCTCTGAATGACGGTGAGGATTACTCAGATTTTTTATGGTTACTCATGTACTCCGTGTACCAATTATATTTAGAGCCGAAGGCTAGGGAGATTAATTCGAGGCAAAGTTTACCGGTTTTATTTTCTACGTCTTTTTCCGGAGTAACCTCTACGAGATCCATCCCAATGACCTCGGAAGTTTTACCTATATAATTTACTAAATTAGTTATCTCTCGATAAGTTAACCCGCCTGAAGTTGCCATGGCCGAAGCCGGAGCAGCTTCTTTATCAATTGCGTCGATATCTAAGCTGATCCAGATATGATTAGTTTTTTGTTTTAATAGTTCGATACTTTTAGCAATAAAAGAAAAACCATTTTCTAAAATATCTAATGTAGTAATAACCGAAATTTTATGAGCTCTAATTAAATCAATTTCGGCTTGGTCTAAATCTTTCAAGCCAATATATAAAATATTTTCTGGCTTAATTTTCACTTTGACTAGATCTGCTAAAGTTTTATCCAAGCCTAAAAGCGCGGCGCCGACTATGCCGTGGAGATTACCCGAGGTCGAAGTCTTGTGAGTATTTATATCACCATGAGCATCGATCCAAATTACGCCTAAATTACCTGCCATGGCCTCGGCAGCCCCAGCGATCGTGCCTAAAGAAATGGCGTGGTCGCCGCCAATCCCTAAAACCTTATTACTTTTTAATATCTCCCCTTTTACGATTCTATTTATATCCGAAAAAGTATTTGAAACTTCTTTTGAAATTAAAATTTCCGGTAAAACATTAATTTTTAAACCAGAAGATTCCAGAGCTTCTTTAAGGCCAAGTTTTAATAAATATTTTGGCGCATTCGCCGTATCATGATCATCAGAACCAAGACTTAATGGGATTGGCAAAATAGAGATTGTTTTGTGGGATGCTCCACCCTCTAAAAAAGTTAAATTATCCATTGAAAAAACTGGTTACGAGAGTAAGACACCTCCGTCCACAACCACCTGCGCACCGGTCATGTAACTTGCGAGGTCTGAAGCAAGGATACCACAAATAAAAATTTAGAAAAATTAATGATCAGACACCTCGGGCTGAATGCCAATAAAATATTTAACCTCACCCTTATCGTTTAAAATTGGGGAAATTCTAATTTCTTGCCAATGATAGGAACCGTCTTTTCTTTTATTCTTCACCCTGCCGACGAACGCTTTCTTTTCTATTTTAATGGTATGCCACATTTTTTGATAAAACTTTTCAGGCATGCGCCCACCCCATAGATCACCGGGGTTTTTACCTAAAACTTCATCTAATGAAAAACCGCTATTCTCTAGTGCGGACTTATTAGCATATAACACATTAGCCCTAGGGTCGGTGATCACCACGTGATCATGAACTGAAGCAAAAGCCTTTTTTAAACTATCAAGTCCTCCGGAATAGTGACGATACTTATCGCCACTAAGAGCGGCGATAGCTTGATTAATTTTATTTCTAAAAAATCCGAGAATGGGAAATTTTTTTAATATGGGTGCTGGTAGCCAAGGAAAAAGGGTAATGATAAGTAGAAAGATAACTAAAAGAATAAGGAAAATATTAACAGATCCGGGGTTTGATTTTAAGGTTTTAGAGCGAACAGGCAAGCTTAGGGCACCTCTCGAGTCACGCGCGGTTATTTCTAGAAAATAATTACCACGGGGGAAATATTTATCAAGCCTAAGAAGCCACATGCCATGCTCATCAACCTTAATTTCGCCAGCTTGTTTAATGGATTCATCCTCGTACTTTAAGATGAAAAGAATAGTTCCTAGGGGTGAGGCGGTGCCCACTACCTGTAACCCCTCACCGGATTCTAAAAGTGTTTCGTCTATGCTCGTAATAACCGGCGAAATAATCGGAGTAATAACTATCTCGACACTCTCTTCCGTGCCGTTACCAGCCTTGTCCAAAGCCATCACCTTAACTAAATGCTTGCCGGGAATTTGAGGGGGTAATGTGAAAGAATTTTCCGAAGTCTTTAAAGCATCTAAGTTGCTATCTCTAATTTCATAGTGATCAATCACGGAAATCGGATCAGAGCTAGAAAAAGATAGTTTAGGCTGAGGATTGTCGGCTGTACCCTGCTCAACCTTAATTGTAAAAGGGGTTGGCGGCGCGGTATCAATAGCTACCCTATAATGAGCGACTGGTCCCCAACCAATATTATTTTTAAAACGCACATGAAGATAAGAGATGCCTTCTTCTGGGGGTGGGAAAAGTTTACTTTCAAATAAACCTTCGGACTTAGGGGGTACAAAAAAAGGATTGTGATTTGAAGCGGTAGCGACATCGGTAATATCTGGTGTAATATGCCAAGAAACAAGAAATGGGAAAACGTCGTTATACCACCCATCAGGTGAAGGATAAAGCGGCACTCGCACATCGGGCTTAACTGGTAAGGCGGTGCCCGGAATAGCCGGCCGACTGAGCTTGGCTGGACTAGGTGTGGTTACTGTAATTTTTTTAGGAAAAACAGTGAAAGAGCCGTCGGAGGTTTTTGATAAAATATTAGTGCCACTACCATCGGAGGCAGAAACTGCAGCATCACTCAGAGCTAGAGTGCCAGCACCAGCACTCTTGGTGAGAAAATCAATTTTTAAAATTTGAATCGAGCCACCAGAAACACCATAAGGTGTGCCGCCGGTGAAAGAAATAATCCCCGTGGTATTAGAAAATGTCGGCTCCTCAAGCCAAAAACCAAAAGCGGAATCTGATTTATCCAAAGAGACAACCTCTAGAATATCTCTAGGGAAACGAATGACCGTTTGAGCGGCATTAAAAGCACCGCCTTCACTATCAACTCTTACATCAACAGAAAACTTAGAATCAATTCCTGCTTGAGAAGTAGCGGGATTAATAAATAAAGTAGCTGCTTGTGCCCCGGCAACGAAATAAAAAATACTGAGGCTAATAAGTAAACTAAGAATTGAAGAATTTTTAAGTTTCATTTATTTCTTAAACTTCTTAAAAAAATACTGAGGTCACCGAGGTCGACCCTACCATCACCGTTAAAGTCTAAAGTTTTTTTCTGTTCCGGATTCTTAGATGACCAGCGTGATAAAAGAATGCTTTGATCTTTGATATCAACTTTGCCATCGTTATTAAAATCCGCTTTTGGTAAAGCAACGCGTGAAACCAATAAATTACTAGTTAAGGAGAGGTTGCTCTCTTTTTCTCGATTAGGAGAAACCTGTTTTACTCGAACCGAGTGATCTCCAAAATCAAGATTACCGGTTGGGATAATAGCTTTATAATTGCCATCGTTATTAACCTTGACAGGATCCCCTATAATTGTACCATCCACGACTACAGCAACACTACTATTTGGAGTGGCAGAGCCAATAACAATCGTATTAAAACCCCTCGTCACAAGATGATCACTCAAATCAATTGTTGGGGAAACGATGAGGTTTCTCACATTGAGATCATCCGCCAAAGGATTAACAGTAAAAAATCTGGTTTGGGCGGTGCGACCGGCCTTATCCTTAATAATCAAACCAAAACTGTGCTGACTCTGCAGGCTAGATTGAGAAGTAATATTAAATGAGCCGTCGGTACGAGAATAAGTTTCCTGACTGGTGATTTTCTGCAAATAACTATCGCGATCAATCAGAATAATTTTAGCTTGTGGGAAAGCGACCCCTGAAAAACTGACGGTGGTTGGCCTGATAGTGCCCATCCCCTCACCCACACTAATTGGGGTGGGTCGACAAAAATTTTCCCTACAAGATAAAGAACAAGTTGAAGGACAGGAGCCGTTGGCGATACCGGCATCACATTGTTCGCCGACTTCAATCATAGTGTTGCCGCAAGTTGGTGGCGGAGTGCAGGAATTAGTAGTGCAAGATGGGGAGCAGGCTGAAGGACAGGAGCCGTTGGCACCACTCTCATCACACTGTTCAGGAGCTTCCACTATGCCGTTGCCGCACGAGGGAGTTGATGTACAGGAGTTGGTGGCGCAAGACAAAGAACAGGCCGAGGGACAGGAGCCGTTTGAAAAGCCGGCGTCACATTGTTCGCCGCTTTCAAGATTGCCGTTGCCGCAAACTGGACTAGGAGTGCAGGAATTAGTTGCGCAGGAATTAGAACAATAAGAAGGGCAGGAGCCATTCAAAGAACCAGCATCACATTGTTCGCCGACTTCAACCGTACTGTTGCCACACGAGGGAGGAAGGGTACAAGAATTAGAGGTGCAAGATGAGGAGCAGATTGAAGGACATGAGCCATTTAATGAACCAGAATCACATTGTTCGCCGGTTTCAAGTATATCGTTGCCACAAATTGGTGGCTGGGTGCAGGAGTTGGTTGTGCAAGATGCGGAGCAGGCGGCAGGACAAGTACCATTAGCACTACTCTCATCACACTGCTCACCAACTTCAATCATACCATTGCCGCAAGTTGGTGGCGGAATACAAGAATTAGTGGCGCAAGACAAAGAGCAGGTTGAAGGGCATGGGCCGTTTAAAGAACCGGCATCACATTGTTCGCCGGTTTCAAGATTGCCATTGCCGCAAACTGGGCTAGGTGGTAATGCTTGAGTGGTTAATGAAGGACACTGACCATAAATATCTAAAGCCGTGTCGGCATTAGTAATACGAAAACTATAAGTGGTTGATGACGGGGTGTTTGGAGTAGTTTGAAGCGACCACTCTAATTCGGTGGATTGATTTTTAGTCATAGCAAGACTCGATCCAGGATTACTACCATCAAAAATTGAGCCGGGAGTAAACTTTGGTCCGCCTACGAGTTGTTGGGTGGTGGCTGAGCCATCAATAATATTATTTGATAAATGAAGCTTGAGATCACTGCCACCCGAAGCGACAGAGGTCCAGCTACCAGTCGTGCAATCCGCCCCCTCTTTAAATTCAAGCTGTGGTATTAGCGCACTATCAGCTTGATCAAGTTTCACTGCGAAACGCAATCTAAGAAATGTATCACTAATTACATTAATAATATTAGTATTTCTATTTATATTCTCAGCGCCAAAACCGGTAGCTGTCATTTCGCTGCCATCATCATCTCTAAACCAAAAGCCTTGCTGATTCCAAGAAACTTTTGGGGGTTCGGGACTAGGAGTAAAAGTTAAAAGTTGGGTCGAGCTTATATTTAAACCGGTAACTTGTGTGTCAGAAAGAGAGAGGGTAACTGTTTCGGGTGTTAAGTCATTAATAAGAAGGGTGCCAACACCATTTACAATATTTACAAGTCCGGCACCAGTAGCCGAACCAGATGTAAGAAGCGCGACATCACTCTCATAATTAGCGTCTACCTGGTTATTACTTTTTTGAGCTTCAATCGTCACGCTAACTGGGGTGCCGATAATACTGTCTATTGGTATTAAAATAACAAATTTAACAGCTACGCTGGGCTTAGCGGCAAAAAGAAATAGCGGCAACACTAACATGACAAGGCTCAAGATTAATAATTTCATAATTGCTGAATTAAGCGCTCTTAGTTCAGTGTAACAAATAGACCTAAAGAAAATTTTCGATTGTCGGAGTGCCGAGAAGCGGACATCATCGTTTCACTCATCCTACGAAACCCACGGTTTCGTAAGTTTCCTACATAGAAGGGTATTTATAATACCCTTCCGACCCATCCTAACGTTAAATTCCCATCAACGGTGGACTTGAGGGGAATTGAACCCCTACTTCAGCAATGCGAATGCTGCGTAATACCGTTTTAC
>CAYHSQ010000042.1:0-6808 GCA_964359365.1 uncultured Candidatus Saccharibacteria bacterium
AATAGTTACAGGAAACTCGCCCACAAGTTTGAACTCGTCATCATTAACCCCACAACTTGCCAACACTTCACCAACTTGTTGAAAGGTTGAAATCCGGTCTCTGAAACTCAAAACAATATCTCTTTCGTCTCGATAAACTTGAAAGTGAAAACCACCACAAACAAGAAAGATTAAAAGAAGAACTCCTAAAACAATCGGGTACTTTGAATCCCAGAAAAGCCAGATATCGACAGCAAAGAAAATAATTAACCAGAGGATGCAGCTCAGGGTAAGTGGTCGAGCCACCTCCTGATCTATGGTTTCTCCGGCCAACATATCCAAATCCATATCTTCAAGTTTCATAACTCGGGGCTCCTTTCGGCAAGCTCAAGGCAAGCCTTTCAGCAGGATGGGATTTGGTGTTCGTCGTAGACATCTAATCTTCTCGGTGAACCATCTCCCTCTCCGGCTTGAGAAACCTTTAAGTATCTAATTCTGACAGCAAGTCTACGAACAGCTTGTTCCTCATGACAGAAAACTAGGAAGTGAAGAAGGCCGTTGATCATAAAAATCAGCAAGCTAAGACAAAAGAGTTGTACTGCGTCTTTATCATGCCAAGAATAAATCAAGCCGATTAAGACAAAGGCAATTGTCCACCAAAAGAAACTTAGTCTAAGTGGACGCGCCACATCCTCATCAATTGTTTCATCAAGTAAAAGATTGAGATCTTTGTCTGAAACAGTATCTGTAATATTCACGTTCATGGAGTTAGTCCTTTCGGCAAGCTCAAGGCAAGCCTTTCAAGTGATCTAAGATGGAACAGATGGCCCGGACGTGAGTGTCGATTCTTCTTTCGAGTAGCCAGTGGGTCGGAGTTTCTAAGGTGAAAGAGTGATTGGTGTAATGGTTATATAGGTAGCCATCAAAGCTCGTGCCTGCGACATAGAATTTATTGTCATTCCCTTCGGGATACCAAATGACGCCGCTATTATTCATGTCGCCGTAAATCTTCGGCCACCGGCAAACCGGAATACCAGAGCAATTCATGTCGTTAATCACCTTCTCGCCAATTCTTAACCCAGAAGCCAGCGTGGCGGTTTCCCACATCCAAAATTCAGAAGGGTTGTCTGCCGGCAAATAATCTTCTTTAGGGTCGATAGCGTTTTGATCGCATTCATGAAGATCGATCGTAGCGGCATATACTGGCGGACCTTGTCTCAACGCTTCTAAAATCAATCTCACTTCTTGCGAATCAGAGGCATTAGAAAAGTCGCGGTTCAAATTAACGTGAAGCATATTCTCACGCCGCCGCGTCTCAAAACCACTTGGGTTCACACAGGGGTAGCAGTGAAAGTTGAAGTACTTCAAGTAACTAGTCACCCGCTCTTCCAAAAATCGAATAATTGCCAAGCCACCGGCTGGCTCGTCGCCATGGACAAGGCCAGAAAGCAAAATATCTTTAGGATTCTCAGCTTGAGGCCAATGGGCCACTACTTGAGGTAAAAAATATTCAAACTTACCAAAACGAACCTGCCCGATCCTGTTAACGTGGATATTGTAACTACTGTTAAATTGAACCAATTTGTCCAAAATAGAACGACCAAAAGATTCGCGGAGATTCATGGAACACTCCTTGGAGTTGGAGAAGCTTGGGATTGTTTTTCCTTTTTCTGCTCAGCTTTTTTATCATCTCTTTCCATTTGTGCCAGACCCAGAAATAACATGAAGAACAAAGTGAATAGAATAACGGGATTACAAAGCACCTCTAAAAATGATTTAAGCGATGCGTCACTTTTTGGTAATGGCGTAAGGTGCATCCGGACCTCGCTTTCTTAAACCTCCATAGAGGTTTATTTTTCAAAGGATAAAAATCCTAACCGCTTAAGATAATAGATAAAAATTGTAGTTTTGTCAAACTAACCTGACTTGTCACGGATAATACCCCATGGCATGATACGTGAGGTTTTTTGAGAACTAAACTAGAAGGAATCAGTGGCCATGGGAGACATGACTTATAGGGTAATCGCAAAGCCGATGGGTAAATTAAGTGAAAAAAGTCTGTGCGAAGCGAGAGTGGGAATAACCGTTGTGATGGCTGCATCAGGCAATAGAGCCCCCCAAAATTTTAGAGTCTTGGCTTGCTCGGCTAAGCATCCGCAACAATTTATCGGCATAAGTGACAAAAGCTTTTTCTATGAGACGATTTTTGATGATGATCAATTAATTCTCGTGGAATTACCGAATACCGACATTAAACTTTTTAGATGTATATATAGGAGAGACGAATTTGGCCGAGGGGTTGCGAAAGAATTGGAAGAAGCGATTGAATTTCCCGAAACTGGCAGCTTGGTGTCGATTGAAAATGACGAATTAGTGATTGGTCATAAAAGTAGCTCGGGCTGTTTTCAATCGGCCGAAGTCCGTGAAAATGAGGCTTACCGAGTGGTACCTGATAAAAAGATGATGCTTTGGTATTTATTAGGTAAAATTTCTTCTTCGGAACTCCGAATCATTTCTAATATTTATACTCGTAACGCTCATATGATGTAAACAATATAAAACCCCGAGACGGTGAATGTCGTCGGGGTTTTTATTTTTATATAGTTTGAGATTGCCACGTCGTTCTGCTGAACTCCTCGCAATGACGAGCGAGTGATGGCTATGTGTAGCTTGTTCGAAATAAAAAGATGTGGCATGCTAGACGAGGTTTTTTGTTAACTGAGTTAAATGTTAGCCGCTGCCGCCAAAGGCTATGGCGAGCCGAAGGTAGCCCACGTTAAAACTACCGCTTACCAAAGGAGAAATCTGATGCCTGAACTTACAGAAAAGCTAACTGCCAAGATGATTGGTGAATTAAAACCAACCGATGATTGTGATGCTAGGTTTCAAATAATTCGCACTTTTGAAAGTGGCGAAAGTGAACATTTCTTAAAATTTAGAGTTGTGGCATCTTCAGCTAGACCGGCTGAAGGATTTTCTACTGGTGAAAGGTCTGTTGAATCATTCGTTTATGAATCGATTTTATTGGTGAATGAACTATTTCTTATTCAATTGCCGGATGGCCAACTAAAACTTTTTAAGCACCAATCGATTGACCATAGAATTGATAGTCCGAAACATAGTCGCGTTCTCTTAGAAGAGGTAACGGACTTTCCAGAGTCTGGTCACTTGGTTTCGATTCGTGGCAGTGAGCTAGTGATTAGACATAAAAGTGCCCTTGGTTGCTTTCAGTCGGCGCCGATAGAAGACTCTAGCGGCGATGCCTTCAGAATAGTGCCAGATAAAAAAATGTTGCTTTGGTACTTACTCGGTAGAGTGTCTTCTACTGAATTGCGGATGCTGGCGAATATTTATGAACGTAATAGATATTGTGTGTGAAAATACAAAGCCCCGAGACGGTGAATGTCGTCGGGGTTTTTATTTTTCTTATTAATCAATTTGCGATTAAACACATGAGATTCCTGCCTACGCAGGAATGACAAATCTTCTTACTTTATTAATTGATGGAGCCGGCTTCGCCGCTCGTGGGATCTTCATGAGTAATATCATCGAAAAAATCAGCGGGTGGGTTATCGGGTAGTCTGGGGTGAGGCGGCTTATTGTCGCAACCACAGCCGGCACAAATCGGAGTGGGTAACGGACAAGGTTCGGGCTCGTGGTCTCGGCCGATGGTGGCTTCGAAAACTCGGAAACCTTGGAATAATTCCGGTGCGTCGAAAAAGAAATCACGGTAACGCTTCCAAACTATCACTAAACAATAGATATCTTTGTCATCTTCGCCATTATCAACATCGGCTAATTTCCGAATCTCGATGCCCCACAGGCAAGCTCTAAGAGCTTCGTCTTTTCTTGCCTGCTTCGCTAAAGTTTTAGCAAGCTTAGTCTTGGCTTTAATGGCTCGCGCATGATTCTTGCGAATATCAACAAATAATTTCCGATAAATAATAAACGCCCCAAAAACTACAGCTCCTATCCAAAGCAGATAATGATTTTGCATAGCAAAACTCCTTAAAAAGAACTACCTGAAGCCTGCTCTCTTTTTTAGAAAAACCCAACATTTACAAAAAAGCCTGATTAATCTATTATTCGAAACAGTCATTTGATAATTTTAACCAGAAGTAGAGACTCCAATCTGATTGAAAGGACTCTGCAATGCGCTATCTGAAATGTCCTTATTGCGAAGCTTTTAGGCCGGCTTATGAAAAAAAGTGCCTAAACGAAAATTGTAATAAGCAAGCCATGAGATCGGAAGGTTTTTTTACTAGAAATTTCCGTTGGCCAAGAAAAAGGGAAGTAAGAAGATTGAGATTTCTAAAACAAGTTAAATCCCTCGCCTGCTTTCCCAGGCTATCTCAAGAAGGAGACGCGGCATGAGAATACCCAACAGAAAGTGTTCTTGCGGCTTCGTTTTCTCAGGTAGAAAAATCAGATGCCCTAGATGCAATGAAAGACGTGATAAGTCTACTGAGGAAAGCAATGAAAATGACAAACTCCAAAGAGAAAGGAATCGATCATGAGACATGGAAGAACTTGCCCGAAATGCGGATCTTCAGTTAATCCAGAACAAGACGTTTGTGGCAAATGCCGTCACCTTTTTACTAGTATAGACGAAGAAGATGAAGAGCCTTGGGACGAAGATGACATTGTTAGTCTAACTGAAAAAACTGAAATGGATCTGGATGATGAAGATGATTGGGATGAGAGAGAAGATAGTGGTGGAGTGATTATGGAAGATGATCCCAATGCGGAGCGCGAAAGCTTTGACGGTGAACAAGAAGACGATTGGGATCCGCCTCTCTATGACGACGACAAAGAAGAGGGCGGCGAAGACGGTCTTGATGGCTCGGGAGATGATTAATCATGCCAAAAAAATGCGAAAGATGTGGTGGTGACGATAAATCGAAATGCACTTGTAAAATTGCTGAAACTGAAACACTGAGAAGCCTAGTTGGCTGCCAAGGTTGCCGAATGATGTATTCGAGCAAGCACATGGCCTGCCCCAAATGCGGAATGCCGAGGCAGGGATGATAATCGTCTTCGCTAAGGAATTAAAATTCGAAGTAAGGCTGAGACTAACTCTGAGAAAAGGCTTTCTGACTCAGTTGGGCATTTCTTGTCTTAATACCGCTAATTGGCAGAAGTTCGATCTAAACCACAAAGAAGTTACTCAATTAGCTCAAATTATTTTACACGACTATCCGGGGCTTGAGTTACCCATCCCTTGCGCGAATGGTTTTATTTTTCAGTTTGACCCTGAAGAATTTAGACTTGTGGAGGTGCCGATTGAAGACCTGGAAACATTTAAATTCTGGGTCGAGCTCCGTCTAGAGCAAAAGTTAGGATTGAAAAAAACAACCCATGAATCAGAGAGGGAGTATTCTTAGCGATTAAATAGAGTGAAGCGACCTATGTGGTCGCTTTTTTTATTATATTTACAACTGATAAAATTTAAGACATTATGCACTTGGTTATTTGAAATTAGACTTGGAGTAAGATCATGCTTGTTCCTAACCCAATAAATTGCATGATTTGCAGTAAAAAACTTGATACTGATGAGTGGTTTTATTGTAAAAAATGCAAAGAAACTTTTTATCCGCCTAAGAGCAAAACCTGTAAAATATGCCCAGATTGCGGGTTGGACTATTCAGATGACTTAGATGAATGTCCGCAATGTAAAAATAAGAAAAATAAACCCTAACTCAAAAAAGGAAGGAGGGTGCTGAAATGCCATATGGAAGCAGTGATGATTTAAATGATGCTTGGGAAGAAATTCGGCAACTGAAAACTAAAGTTTCTGGACTAGAGAGAGAGCTGGCTACTGCCAATGACACTATTAGAGATTTAAGAAGTGACAAGACAAAATTAGAGAAAACGATCGAGAGACAAGGGAGAGATGGCCCAGTGAGAGCGTCGATGGCTTTTCCAGATTCACCCAAGGCGCATCCGCATAGATAAAAGGAGGGCTGAGAAATGGCGAAGCGAAAACAGATTGATTTTGATGCTGCGGGAGAGTTCGCTAATGCACAATTAAAAGTATTTAAACGAGCTGCGATAGAAAAAGTTTTAGGAAAGAAAGGAAAGAATCCTGATGTTGTGATATCTAAAAGACGGTTAGAAAACTTCGGGAAAAGGATTAAGAGCCTGAAACGCCAGCTAGACGAAGCTAATGAACTGATTAAAAAGCTTCGAAAAGATGCGAGGTCTATGAGAAGTCGTTTGAGCGAAGTAACTAAAGAAGAAGCGGCTTCAATGAACTTGGAGATGATGTTTCCTAAACAAACACCGAAGAAGAATGTTAGAAGAAAGAAAAAGGCTAGACCGAGTAAATTAGAATCTTTGCCGGGAAGTGACTTTAAAAATTAAGGATAGCAAAATCCCCGAACCTCAAGAAAGGCTGAGTGTAAAATGCATTGGATAGAAAAACCCATAAATGATTTAGCAAGTGAGAACGAAAAGCTGAGAGAGAAAAATAAAGGTTTGAGATCTGAGAAGAAAAGACTCTCTGGTGAAAATAAGGCTTTGAAGGAGACGATGCGAGGACTACAAAGAATGTTGCCTGAGGAGAGAGAGCCTGGTAGGAGAATTGCGATTCCTCGCTAATAGCGAGATAAGATATTGGGATTGCATTGATCTGTAGCTATAATATTAAATTTAAAATCCCCAACGGGGATTTTTTGTTTGCTTTAAATAAAATAATCGTCGTCCTGAATTTATTAAACCTCTCATGCTGTCATTCAGGGCCTAATTCCGTTCGATTCCCCAAAGAATCGATTCGGAATTGAGGCGTGGAATCTTCGTACTACTCCACCGTTACAGAGTTTAAATATTT
>CAYHSQ010000043.1:0-6665 GCA_964359365.1 uncultured Candidatus Saccharibacteria bacterium
AATTCCCTCTTCTAAGCCAACCCCCTTGAAACTCTCTCTTCTTCCTTCTAAGGTAATTGCATTAGCTTCTATCTCTTTTTCTCCCAACACCGCCATATAAGGTACCTTCATTAATTTTGCTTGCCTTAATCTTTTACCTAAAGTTTCCGAACTATCATCAATCACCACTCTCAAGCCAGCCTCCTTCATTTTTTCAGCCACACTCTTTGCATATTCAGCCTGCTTTTCCGAAATCGGCAAAATTCTCACCTGCTCAGGCGCAAGCCACAAAGGCAAATGCCCAGCCGTATGCTCAATTAATAAACCAATAAATCTTTCAAGCGAACCATAAATCACACGATGTACCACAATTGGTGTTTTTTTCTTCCCATCTCGATCCGTATATTCCAAATTGAATCTTCTTGGCTGCTGAAAATCAAGTTGAATCGTCCCAGTCTGCCACTCCCGCCCCAAAGAATCCTGCATCAAAATATCGATCTTCGGCCCATAAAAAGCCCCATCACCCTCTTTCACAAAATAATCCAACTTTTGCGACTCTAAAATCTTTTTCAATTCTGCCTCCGCTCGATTCCAAGTTTCAATATCGCCCATGAAACTTTCTGGTCTAGTCCCTAAACGATACTTAATCGGCAACTTAAAAATCTCATAAAACAAAGTCGCGATTTTCAAAATCTCTAAATACTCATTCCCAATCATTTCTTCTGTAATAAAATTATGAGAATCATCCTGCCTAAAACTTCGAGCTCGAAGCAAGCCATTTAAGGTTCCCGAGAGTTCGTAACGATGCAAAACATCCGTATCCGAAAATCTCAATGGCAAATCTTTATAACTTCGAGTTGTCGAGCCAAACACCACCATCGCATTCGGACAATTCATCGCTTTCACCCCGAAAGTTTCATCCTCACCCGCTTCACACACAAACATATCCTTTTGATAATGCTCCCAATGCCCTGAAGTTTCCCACAAAGCTTTCTTACTCAAAATCGGCGACGCTATTTCCTGATACCCCCGCTTTGCATGCTCCTCCCGCCAAAAACTAATCAATTCATTCATCAACAACACCCCCTTAGGCAACCAATAAGGCATCCCGGGTGCCGTCTCATGAAAGAAAAATAATTCCAGTTCCGCCCCCAGTTTTTTATGATCCCGCTTCTGCGCCTCCTCAAGCATTTTCAAATACGTCTCCAAATCCTCTTTAGTTTCAAAAGCCACACCATAAATTCGGGTGAGCATTTTATTTTTTTCACTCCCCCTCCAATAAGCACCGGCCAGCTTAGTCAATTTAAAAGCATCAGGCTTTACCTCAGCACTCATATGCTCCACATGTCCACCTCTGCACAAATCCCAATAATCTCCAGATTTATAAAAAGTCACCTTCTGCCCCTCCTTAGTAAATTCATCAATCAACTCGTGCTTATAAGGATTATTCGGATATTCCTTTTTTGCTTCTTCGGCTGTTAATTCCGAACCAGTAAACTCATCCCAAGTTGGCAAAAGCTTCCGCATCTCCTTTTCAATTCTCGGCAAATCCGCTTCGGTAATAGGTTGACTAAACTCAAAATCAAAATAAAAACCATTTTCAATCGCTGGCCCAATCGTGCGCTTAGCATCGGGCCATAATTTCAAAACCGCTGCCGCTAAAAGATGCGCCAAAGAATGCCGAATCGCTTCCAATTTACTCACTTCGTTTGCCATATTGTGTTTATCTTAAAGCTTTTATGAGCCCTAAGTCAAAATTTATTTACCCCGTTAGATAATTCGCTATATCTAATGGGGTAAATAAAAAACTCCACTTCGACAAGCTCAGTACAAGCCCAAGTGGAGTCTTAACAATTTACGCAAGCACGATCTTCCGCAGCTTTTTATATTTTTTAACAGGCATTCGCAGAACCATTCTCTGATTCGCAAAATTAAATCCCACAATTTCTATATCGTTATAATACCAACCACCTAAGTCGCTTCCTTGTTCGGCAACACCCTCTTCAAAATGACAGGCCGTCTTAGTCCCTAAAATTTTAGTCATGCTCACATTAGCTGACGAAGTATCGCCATCCCTCCGATCAGATTTTGCCCACTTCGGCATATCTAAACGAATTAAATTACAGAAAGCATCATAATACATCACCACAAACTGATCATCATAAAAAATTATCACATAGCGATTAATATCTTGCGTTTTCTCAAGCAGTAAAACATTCAACTCTTTATCCAAAATCAAAGGCTTCAAAATACTTAATTTCAAATCTTTTTTCTCTCTAGGCATTTTCAACCCCCAAAAATTACAGCACCTAAACACTCAAACAACTAAACCATACAATACCAATAAACATCACCATCAATCAATTGACATAATTATAAAATAGATGTATTAATAAGCCAATTAGCTCCTTCACAATTTCAAGAAAGGCTCCAGAATGAAAAGTGTGAATCTCTTCTTCTTGATTGTTTTAATCATAAGTATCTCTGGTTGTGGTTCTAATCCACATAAATTCATCGATCCAATCACAGGTCGAGAGGGCTACAAGGATACGAGAAATGAAAAAATGGGCGTACTAAAAGATGGTAGCGCCACTGATTACGAATGGTACTCCAACAAAGATTGGCAAAAAAGACTCGAAGATCACAAAACCAAAAAAGAACCCCAAACAGAAATCTGCATCGAAGGACCAACTAACAATCAACTTCGCATAATCATCGAAGACCAAGAATTATTAGATTTAATCAAAAAACAAAAAAGGATGCTCGCCAATAATCGTGGTACTGAAAAGTTACTAGACGAAATTATTGGCATCCAACTTTATCATGATACAAAAAACGAAAAAGTCTTCGACACTCTAATAATCAGTTTCAAAAATAAAAAAGGTGGTGATGAGATTATTAAACTAGACGAAGAACTCTTCATCTATCAAATTGGCAACACAAGAATTAAAAACTTTAGAGGAATCGGCAGAGAATTATGCTTCCCAATGAAAGGCAATATCTTTATCGGCAAAGAAGGCGAAAAAGATATCAACTTTGAAGAAGTTCCCATCGAACACCTCAGCGATCACTGCCAACTAATGATAAATGATCTAAGGGGTGGTTTTCTTAAAGCCTTCTGGCATGAAATGACTATTAAAATCTTCGAAGCAAATCAAAACGCCCAAAGATCTATTGCCGATGAAAAAGCTAAATCCGAACGAGTCCGCCTCACAGAAAAATACGACCTGAAGTAAGCTAACTAAAAACAAAACCGCGGTTTCAAAACCCGGTTTTTTTAATTTTTATATTTTATAGAAAAATTATCCTATGTAGCCTTGCGCGAAGCAGGATCACAATAATCTACCAAGCCAACAAAAATGCTGCTAAAATTGCAAATACAATTCCCAAGCCCGCTTTAAAGGTAATTACTTCTTTCAAAAAGATCGCCGAAAGTAACACCACAATCAAAGGATATAAACTCACGTTCAATGGCACCGCAATACTCGCCGGCTTATATTTCAAACCAATAATAAATAACACGGTCCCCACTCCCCAAAGCAACCCAAATAGATAGCCAGTCCAAGTAAAGTTAGCCACAACTAAAGCCACCTCTTTTCTATAAAAAAACAATACGCATAAAGCCACCGTCAATGTCCCAGCCGCCTCCATTAAATAAACCTGATTCGATGGCAAATCTTTCAGCAATGTCTTACCCAAAAAACTCCCCACAGCAAACATTGCTGCCGATAAAACCACGAGCCCAGTCGCAATTAAATTACTCATAAATTTAAGCCAACTTAATAATAACTACCGATCCTAAAAAAACGAGTGCTCCGCCAAGAAAAAAATAAATATTAGGAGTAGAGCGGAAAATAATATAACTAAACAGCACAACAAAAAACGGATAAGCAATTTCAATTATTGAAGCCGTCGAAGCATCTAAATTCTTAATACCTGAAAAAATTAAAAAGTTTGCCAACATTACCAAAAGCGCTTCAAATATAACTAGGGATAAATTAGCTCTATCTAAAGCTAAAAATTGCTTCACTGAATTATTACTGAAAAACAAAAAAGGCAGCATTATAATTGCTGTAATAATAGAATTAATAAATAAAAGACTGATTGGCGTAATATTAGAAAGAATTTTTTGATCTATGGCATATACCAAACCCCAAGTGATTGCAGCGCCAATAGCATATATAAAACCGATTTCCATAAATTTTTATCCTCAGGCTTGCACTGAGCTTGCCGAAGTGCGGAGAGGGAGAGATTTGAACTCTCGAGACCCTTTCGAGTCTGCCGCCTTTCCAAGGCGGTGCACTAGACCACTATGCGACCTCTCCAATATTGACTGATAATAACAAAAAAACGGGCCTTTTCACAAGCCCGCTTTAAACAATTCCTATTTAAACTTTATGTAAGGCCCCCTGAATGTCAGCAATCAAAAGCTCAATTGCCTCCATGCCCACTGCCATTCTCACTAAATTATCAGTAATTCCGAGCTTTAACCGAGCTTCGAGCGGCACTCTAGAATGAGTCGTTGAAGCTGGATGAATTACTAAACTTTGAATATCCCCCAAATGCGGGGCCAGAACCGGAATCTTCAAAGCCTCTACAAACTTCCTAGCAGAGTCATAACCACCTCTAACTTCAAATGACAATAAATCCCCACCCGGTCCATGCACCGCAGCAATTTCCGAAACCCTACTTCTCAAGAAATTTGCCACAATCCTAGCATTCGCCATCTTAGCCCTCATTCGATGCTCAAAATCTTTCATATTTTCCAAAATCACATCCGCCACTCGCGGATCCATCACGGGCCCAAAAACCAAAAAGTAAGAACTGCGAATTTTATCAATCAACTCTTTTCTACCAATAATAGCTCCACCCAAACAATCCGATCGACCGTTAATCGCGTTAGACAATGAATGAATCACGATAGCTGGTCGACTAGCTAAATCAGCATGCAAAAATGGCTGCTCAGAAAGTGGCGTTCCCACCGTCCGATCCACCACATAGAGCATGTTCCGTCGATGTGCCAAGCCAGCCAAAGCGGCATTATCAAGCTTGATAATCATAGGGTTGGCCTCATCTTCGGCAAACATCATTCCACCCTCCAAATTAAAGGTATTTGTAGAAAAAGCTTTTCGCCAACTACTTAAATGAGTCGGGTCATCTATTAAGCAAACGCACCTTCCAAGTTTAGGAAAATATTCTGTTAATAAATTATAAGTTCCACCGTAAAGATACGGCGAAGAAACAATACGGCTGTTTTGCTCCACTAAACTCAAAAGCGTCACCACAATCGCCGCCATCCCGGAAGAAGTTAAAAGCACATCATATTCGTATCTCAAATCATTTTCCCCAAATTCCAAATCCAGAATTCTCTGACCTAAAATCTGCAAAGTTGGATTACCCCAGCTTAACCGAGGATAGCTATAACCAGGTGTTTTACCAGAAAAAATGTCAGCCGCGTCCGCCAAACTATCCGACCCATAAATAATTGATTCATAAAGCGGATTGCCAGACACCCCCACCTTAGGGGGTACTAAACTTCGATGCATTTCAGTTCGCCAATCATACCCATGTCTTTTTCCAAAAACATCTTCTGGCAAATAATCCACCAAAGCATTTTGCTCAATCATAGCAAGACCCCTTTTTGTTCGTCATTATTAAATTCTCAAACAACCGCAATACCAGTCTCAACTAACGCTTTCATGATTAGTTGAGACTGGTATTAACATAAAACAAAAAACTCCGTTGGGTCAACCCAACGGAGCTTATAAATTCATAATCCAACCTCAACACACTAAGACTTGTCAACTTTTTCTTGATAATGCTTAGTACCGTTAAAACCAACAACCACCTTCACATCTTCCAAAATAGTCCTAATATATACTGGCCTATTCCAAATCTTGTACACTCTCTCAAGAGTCTTCTGAGCATCAAACATATCTAATTCCATTTCCGGATTACGATGTTCTAAAAGTAACTGCCTCTTATTTCCATAATTAGCATCCACCACCGCTATATTTGGCCTCATGTTTGCTAACTGAAACAATAAATTCGCCTTCACCTCCTCAAACTGTCTAGAGGCTATCTCAAAAGTATCGTTACCACTATTGTATTCAAAGGCAAATAACTGAGTTCTTACAGCTAAATCCATCGTTAAAAACTCATCCATTGCCGTCAAATCACAATGCACTCGCCTTACTTCAAAAATCTTATCCCTTCCAACACCGATTTCCAATTTACCAACCGAAGATTTATTTTCAGCCCAAACAAAAAATTCATCTGGAATGACAAAAAATTCATCTGGAGCTCTTTTACCGGCGGCAAAATCTTTCTTTATTGTCTCAAAAGCACAAAAGAATCTAACTTTACCTTCTAAGTGAGGTCTAATACTCTCACCCCAAAAAGCCAACCTCTCCTCAAATTTTTCTTTTGTCTTACCAATAATTTCATCAGACAAAATCAATTCCCCGCTACAACCAGCCCTGTCCAAAGAAAGAATACTACTGAGAAATTGAGTAGTGATAAATTCACCAGGATTATCGGTCACTCTCTTAGTCAACGTCTCAATTTCAGACTCAACCTCCAAGCCACTAGTATGAAATTCTATCAACTCACCAAGACTAACTCTCTTGTTAAATTTTCCCAAATTTTCAAGTTGATGACTTAAATCAGTTACTCTTAAATGATTC
>CAYHSQ010000044.1:0-6521 GCA_964359365.1 uncultured Candidatus Saccharibacteria bacterium
ACGGCATAGGCTCGTCTTTAGTTTTATCGTTGTAACTTTTAATGTCTCAGAGTTTGGCGTTCATTAAAATTGTGTTGCGCTCATCCATTTCTTGTACTGCCCATTTGAAAACATTAACGGCTTTCTTACCTTCAACAATTACCGGCGAAGCAAGGTGAGGAATTTCTTTGTAGGCGGTGAGCTCGACGCGTTTAGGGTCAATCATGAGGAGGCGCAAGGTACGAGGGGAGTTTTTATATAAGAGAGAGGTAATGATTGAGTGAACTAAAATGGATTTACCAGAACCGGTGGCGCCAGAAATCAAGAGATGGGGCATTTTATCGATATTAGCGGTGATCGGGTCGCCGTTAACATCGCGGCCTAAAATAAAGCTAAGAAGACCACCCCTATTAAATTCTGGAAGACTAATTAAGTTACCTAGGCGAACTATGGCGGGAGTTTTGTTAGGGACTTCGATGCCGACGGCGGATTTACCCGGAATTGGAGCTTCGATTCTGATGGGGTGGAGGGCTAGGGCAAGAGCGAGGTCTTGATTGAGATTGGTGATTTTATTGAGACGGACACCTTCAGCTGGCTTTAGGGTGTAGCGAGTCACTTTGGGGCCTATGGAGATTTCACCCATTTCACAGGGGATGCCAAAACTTTCCAAGGTTCTTTTAATAATAAAAGCGTTGGCTTTGAGGTCGCCGGATTGTGGCTTCTCGATGTTGGTTTTTAAAAGAGAGAGGGGTGGAAGTTTAAAATCTTTAGCGTGGAAGGTGAGGTCGAGACCTTCTTCTTTGGGCTTGGTTTTAGAAAGAACATCGGCGATTTTTTGGCCGAGCGCGCTTTGCTCAGCTCTTTCGGAAGCTAAGCCAGAGAGAGAGGAGGTTGGATCTTTGATGGTGATTTTATCTTCAGGGCTTTTGTTTTCGCCCTCATCTTTTTTATTTCTAACAGGGAGAGAGATTTTTAAAGGAATATTAAGAGTGATGACGCCGCCAATAATAATTAAACTAACTACTATAACTAAAGAGGCGGGGAAGCCGAAGGGTTGTTTGATCATGCCGAGGGCGTTACCCATTAAACCGGCCTCACCTGGGAAAACGATGTCGATAAAACTTAGAGAAGAAATAATTAAAACAAAGCTACCAATGAACGTGGGGCTTAAAAGTTTAACTTCACGCGAGAGGAGGAAAACAACAGCGACAGTGAAAGCAACGAAAGGGAGTAAGTAATAGCCCCAACCGAAAAATTTATCGAGGTTGGCGTATAAAAATTCACCAGCGGGGCCGGCTTGTTTCAAGCTTGCGAGAATCAAAACTACGCCAACGCCGATTAAAAGAATGGCGGAGATACTTTTTTTAATTTCCAAGCTAATTGTTTCAAAAAAAGAGGTTTTTTCTTCTTTGTCTTTTTTGCGGCGCTTCGGTTTTAATTCTTTTTCGTCATCATCTTCGAATTTGGCCATAGGTTCATTATATTATGAAGAAGTAGATAAGAAAAACAAAGTCTTGTCACTATTTATTTTCCAGAGTAGTTTAAAATCATGGTGAAAAAGACCAAGGCTTTTCGGGCGAATGATATTCGGGGAGTTTATCCAGCGGAAATTAATGCTGAAATGTCGCATACGATTGGGCGAGTGGTGGGAGATAAGCTTCTTGGCAGAATTGTAATTGGATTAGATGTGCGAAGTAGTTCGCCGGTTTTATATGAAGCTTTGAAAGAGGGGTTGGCTTTGAGTGGAGTCGAAGAAGTAATTGAGGTCGGAATAGTGACGACGCCAACTTTATATTATTTAGTTTCGAGCTTAGGTTTGGCAGGAGGGGTGATGGTGACAGCTTCACACAGCCCAGCCGAACATGGTGGGTTAAAAATTATGCGGGAGGGGGCGGCGCCAGTGTCGGGAGAAGAGGTGTGGCGTTGGATTGAAGAGGATGGCTTGGGTTTGTATGCCGACTTTTTGCGCGGTGAAATTATTAAAGGAGGGAGGGCGATTAAAGTCATGTTTGATTGCTCTAATGGTTCGGCTGGAAGGATATTACGAAAAGTGTTTTTAAAAAATCATGCGATCGAGGCGATTTTTATTAATGATAAAGAGGATGCTAATTTTACGGCGCATGGACCAGATCCCTTAGGTGACGGAGCGATTGAGGAGTTGAAGGTGCGAGTGGTGGGCGAGGCGGCGGATTTGGGAGTGATTTTCGATGCGGATGGCGACAGGGCTTTTTTTGTGGATGAAAATGGCGAGGAGATTACTTCGGCGCAGGCATTAACTTTAATGGGGATGAGTTTGCCAGAAGGCGAGCGAGTGGTGATCGATCAGATTATTGGGGGGTTGCCGAAGAGAGTGCTTGGCGAATGGGGGATTGAGATTTTAGAAAGCCGGGTGGGAAATATATTTGTGAGAGAGAAAATGCGTGAGGTGGACGCGGTGCTTGGTGGGGAGTATTCGGGGCATTTTTATTTTAGAAATTTTGGCTTTAATGATTCGGGAATTTTTGCAGCTATTCAGTTAATTAATTTGTTGAAAGCGAGATGTGAAAGTATTAGTGAAATTTTAGGTGCGTGGCCAAAGTTTTATGCGAAGATGATTAATTTTGAATTTATTAGAGAAGAAGTGCCGCAGGTGATTGAGAGAATTATTGCAGACTGTGGCTTTGCGGCGCGAGAAATTAATCGAGAGGACGGCGTGAAGTTGATGTTTGATGATTATTTTATCTCGGTGCGCGCGAGTAATACAGAAGATTTATTAAGGTTGAATGTGGAAGCTGTAACAGAAGAAATTTTGGAAGAGGTGGTGGAGAGGGTTTCGGGGATAGTAGAAGACGGGGATGGTAATTAGTGTGGGTAGTTTGTAGTTCGGATATGGAATTTATTTTGAGATATAAAAAATCGGGCGCTTGGGGCGCCCGATTTTGTTTCGCTTGTGAATTATTTTGCAGTAAAGACATAGCCCCAATCAGTGAGTTCGTTGTAAATTCTTTGGGGGAGACTTGCTCCACAGAAGCCGCGAGGAAGTTTTCGATCAATGACAAATTTGATTACGTCGAGAATACTGACGTTTTTTTCTGAAGCTTTGTTTCTACTGGGTTGGCTTGTGCGAGTAATGTTGTATTGCAGACTCAATGAGTCAAAAATGGCTTGAGGGGTTTCTGGGCTATCCTTAGTTCTTCCGTCGGCATGAAGTGCGTCGTTAATCAATTTTACTTCGGGTTTTCTGGCAGCGGGGTTTTCCATAGATCTTTCCTTTTGAGGGTGAAACGAACTGTGCTGTATAATACTTTGTTTTGTAATAAAGTCAAATTTATTTAATTTTTAATCGAACTGGATCCCGGATCAATTCCAACCGAGTACGGTTGGGTCTGGGATGACAGAGGGAGGGGTTTGGGTGTAGGATGATTTTTAGTGTTTTGAAAATTTAGGACTTTTTTGTGGGGTGTTGATCATGACTGAAATTAATATGGTGGCTAGTCGAGACGAATTGGTGTTGGACGATGATAGTAAAAGTTTTTTGCCGGTGTTTGCGATTAGGAAGCCGCAGGACAGTTTTTATGTGAATAAAGATGCGGTGGAGGTTTATGAGGCTTTCTGGAGAAAACATTTTAAGTCTCGATATAAATTGAATCGAGTTATGTTTGCTTCGGAGGTGCTTTTGGTGGCCACTATTCCTAATCCTGACTCAGATCCACTTTGGGATATTACTCATGATGGAATTACTTATGTTTCCGCTGAACAAGGGATAGCTTTCGAAAGACTCTTTGATCAGTTCGAGCTTAAGGGTAGAGCAGTGTCCGAAGTTTCTAATAATGACCTGAATGATTTATTTAACATTTTAAATGTTTTTGCGGTGGGGTTTTTGAATATTTGTACCGACCCAAATCATTCTCAGGGGGTGACTTATGAGAATGTGATGCGGCGACCAGATGCTCCTTGCTTAGGAGTGGGGAGCTCGCTCATGAATGCGGCTAATAGTTTGGCTCGAGAATATTCCTTTGCTGAAGCGAGATTGACTTGTACGGCGGAAAAGCCACTTTTGAGTGGGGGATCTAGTTTGCAGAGTTTTTATCAGAAGTGGGGGTTTAGGGAGGAGGAGTTAGAAGTTAAGAGTTAGGAATTAAGAAAATGAATTTATTTAATGAAACGGGGAAGACCCCGTTTTTTTTGTTTTTAAAATATAGAATAGGTTCCACATCTCAACTTTGTAGTTAATTTTTTATTCAAAAATTAACTACAAAGTTGGGCTCTGAATGACAGTAATAAAAAATTAAACGAAGCCGACCTCGCAGTGACAGGCTTATTTTGTTTTAAATAAAAAAATAACCGTCAGGTTCCCGAAGGATCCTGACGGTTTGATGAGGGGTGAGTTAGTGCGTCTTCCAACTCGAGCCTCTCATCGGAGGGACGGGTTAGTGTTGGCCACAGGCGCAGGGTTCGTGAACCCGGCGATACGTGGTCACTTCTTTGTGAACGCAGATTACCGTTGGCACTTTGACGGTGCTACGGACCATTTGAATTCCGATGCCGCATGGTCCGATGCAGACCTGAGGGCAGCAGACTTCGCGTTCGACGCAAGTCATGGTCGGCACTTTGACGGTGTGAGTTTCGGGGACAAAGCAGATCTTGCCTTTACCACCGCAACTCCCAGTCCTTTGATGCGCTGGAGTGCCTTGCAGGCCGGGGTCTGGCTCGGGAGCCGGACTTGCGTTGACGACGCCGATGGGGAGAGAAGGGTCCAAGATCACGCCTTGTGGGGCGGGACGCTGGAATTCTTCGCGGCCTTGATCGGTGTAGTTGCTACTCGCGTTGTTGCCGCAGCAGTTTTCGTCCGGAGCTTTGGTTCGCTGTTTCCAGAAAGCCAATTTTGCTCCGACATTCATGCCGACGCCACCACCCGATTGTTGCCGTTGTGCGCCGGGCGGCAAACTCGTGCGACCATAGTCGCCGTTGTAGTAGCCATTGTCTTCCGCGTTAGCGACGCTCACGCAGAGCGCCACGATGGCCAAAAGGCCACAGAGAGTCAACGATTTCTTCACAATTCACCTACTTCTTTCCGTTTTGAGGTACTGAACAACTTCCTGGACGACGCGTCCATTTCGTAAAGCCATTATAGCATACCTAGTTATTTTTGTAAAGCCCTAGTTATTGTCACTATTAATGAGTTACTACGGCTTTACTTTAGTAAAAGGTAGCTTTTCATGTCTTCCTGGTTAGAAGACGGAAGAGATCGTTCTTTGATTACATTCAAGAAAAACCTTTTCTACTCTTTTGAGTTTTTTGTAGTTAATTTCGTTAAAAACCTAGGTTTTATGGCTTTTCTACCATATATTGACTTGTGTGGTAGTTATATGATATAATATAAGAGTACATTGAAGGGGAGGCGAATGTTTCGTTTTCCTAATGAATATCTCGATTTTGAGAGGAAGTGTGGATCATGCCGCCGATTATCAAGAGTGCTTTGTGGTGGATGGGTTTCGTGTTTGTCCTGATCGTTGGTTTGCCGATTGTCTTCACGGGCGCTCGGTGGATCATGGGCTTTGCTAATTCGCTTTCGGGCGGACAGCAGCAAGTGATGGGGCAGGACGGTGTTTATTACGTCATGCCGTCGAATGGTCAACAGCCCCAGCAATGGCAAGGAGGGATGCAACAGGGTGGTCAGCAGATGCCGATGCAGCAACAAGGTTCGCCTTGGCAGCAAATTGGCGGCGGTGGCCTTCAAGGTTGCTGTGAGGAGTGGTATCGCAAATGTTGTCCGCCAGTGCAGCAACAGTGTGTGCAGCCTCCAGTAGTGATGCAGGCCCCGGCTATTCAGTACCAACAGCCTCTGCCGCAGTATCACTGTCCGCCGCCGAAGCAGCAGTGCGTTAACCCGTTTACGTTCGTTCTGAACATTATGGGTTGTGGTGGTGGCGCAGCGCCGGTGGCGCAGTTCCGACAGGGTGGCGGGACAAGTTACTGTCCGCCAGTAGGCAACTACTGCCCGCCTTCGGTGCCGCAGTCATGCGACATTTGGGGTAACACTCCTAATTTGGGAGCTCCAGTCGGCGGCGGACGTGGTGGTCGTCGGTAAACATGTTTGGGGGACCTCTCGCTAATCCAGCGATGCCCAATAACCCAAACCAACGCCCGGTCTTTTCAAGACCGGGCGTTTTTTTATTTTTTTATAAATTAAAGATATTAAAAGGGGAGATTTGCGGTTTTTGAATTTTATCTAATTGTTTTTGTAGTTCCCTAATTTGAGAATCAGCTTCGTTAATTTTTTGAGATAAGTAGACGGTGTAGTCGTAAAGATTATTTGGCATAGTGCGGATATCTAATCCTTTATATGGTTGGTATTTTTCTTCCCATGCTCGCTTGTCTTCTTTGAGGGCATTAATTTTTTGGATTAATTTATTTTCGTAAGTGGCGTTGCTTTGGTCGATGGTATTTAAGCGATCAGCTAAATTAGCTTCTTGTGTCATGTTGGGTAGGCCTTGGCTGAGCAGGGCGGCGAGGTTATTGGCGATTGAATCGTTCATGATAGCTTCTTGATACTGATTTTT
>CAYHSQ010000045.1:0-6278 GCA_964359365.1 uncultured Candidatus Saccharibacteria bacterium
GACGCACCTTATGTGACGCCCGAGCCGATGCGCGGGAAAATAAATGAGCCGGTGAATGTTTTATATGTGGCAAGGAAAATTGCCGAAATAAAGGGAGTTGATTATGATGAGCTCATAAGTCAGGTGAGGAATAATGTGAAAAGAATTTTTGGGATATGAAAAAATACGACGCTTCTAAAATAGAAAAAAAGTGGCAAAAGAAATGGGATGCGAAAAAGACTTGGAAGGTAGACTCCAAGAGCGATAAACCAAAATATTATTGTTTGGTAGAGTTTCCATTTCCTTCTGGGGATGGGTTGCATATTGGGCATGTGCGAAGTTACACGGCGCTGGATGTGATCGCGAGAAAGCGGCGCATGGAGGGTTTTAATGTTTTGTATCCAATTGGTTGGGATGCTTTTGGTTTACCGACCGAAAATTATGCGATCAAGCAGAAGGTGGCGCCCCAGGTGGTAACTGAAAAAAATACCGATAATTTTAGGAGGCAGCTTAAGGCGTTGGGGTTGTCTTTTGATTGGTCTCGCGAAATTAACACGACCGATCCGGAATATTATAAATGGACGCAGTTAATGTTTTTAGAATTTTTTAAACAAGGTTTGGCTTACAAGGCGTCTTTGCCGATTAATTGGTGTCCGAAAGATAAGATTGGTTTGGCAAATGAGGAGGTGGTAAATGGGAGATGTGATCGCTGTGGGGAGTTGGTGGAGCGAAGAGTGCGAGAGCAATGGATGTTGAAGATTACCGCATATGCCGATAAACTTTTGAAAGGTTTGAAGGATGTGGATTTTCTGCCGGAGATTAAGGCGCAGCAAACAAATTGGATTGGGAAATCTGAGGGGCGGGAGATTGATTTTAAAATTGACGTGGATGGTCATGAAATAAAAGTGTTTACGACTAGGCCTGACACGGTTGATTTGGTGACTTATTTGGTTTTGGCACCAGAGCATCTATATTTGCACAGTGAAAAAATTAAAAATAAAAAGGAGGTTTTAGCTTACGTGGAAGAGGCGAAGAAAAAGAGTGAAAGAGAGCGGCAGGAAAATAAAGAAAAAACTGGCGTGGAGCTTTTGGGAGTGAAGGCAGTGAATCCTTACAATCATGAAAGGGTGCCGGTGTTTGTGGCGGATTATGTATTGAGTAGTTATGGCACTGGGGCGGTGATGGCGGTGCCGGCGCACGATGAGCGTGACCGAGAATTTTCTGAAACTTATCATCTATCCATTAAGACTGGAGCTTTACTTGATAAGAAAGATTGGCCGGGTAAGAAAAAAATTAATTATAAGTTAAGAGACTGGGTTTTTTCTCGCCAACGATATTGGGGTGAGCCAATTCCGATTATCAAATGTGAGCGATGTGGTTTTGTGCCGGTGCCGGAAAAAGATTTACCGGTAGTTTTGCCGAAGGTGAAAAATTATGAGCCACGAGATGACGGGGAGTCGCCATTAGCATCGGAAGAAAAATGGGTGGAGGTGGATTGTCCGAAGTGTGCTTGTGCTGCGAAAAGGGAGACGGATACAATGCCTAACTGGGCAGGTTCCTCGTGGTATTTTTTGGCTTATGTCATGAAGGAGTTAAAGGATTTTAGTTTCCCCATTAAGCGCTTTGCAGATGTTTTTAAATATTGGATGCCGGTTGATTGGTATAACGGCGGGATGGAGCATGTTACTTTGCATTTACTTTATTCGAGATTTTGGAATAACTTTTTGTTTGATCAGGGTTGGGTGCCCATGGCAGAGCCATATAAGAAGAGAACAGCGCATGGGTTTATTTTGGGCGAAGGTGGGGTGAAAATGAGTAAGTCGAAAGGGAATGTGGTGAATCCTGATAGCGTAATTGCGGAGTTTGGGGCGGATAGTTTGCGAATGTATGAGATGTTTATCGGGCCTTTTTCGGAAGCGATTCCATGGGATTCAAAAAGTTTAATTGGCTTAGAGAGATTTATTTTAAGGATTTACGATGTGGTGACTAAACGGTTGCACCATGAACATGATGGGGAAAGGCATGCTGATTTAGAGAGATTGTTACATCAGACAATTAAGAAGGTTTCGGAAGATATTGAGGAGACACACTTTAACACTGCAATTTCGGCTTTGATGATTTATTTTAATGAGCTGGAGAAGCAGAGTGCTTTAGCAATTTTAGATTTAAGTTATTTTTCAGAGTTTATAAAATTAGTATTTCCGTTTGCGCCACATTTGGCTTCGGAATTATTTGAGCAATTAGGAAATGAGGAGGTTTTAGATTTTGAAATTTGGCCAAAGTTTGAAGAGGCTAAATTAAAGGAAGAGGTTTTTGATTTAGTGATTCAGGTGAATGGGAAAGTGCGGGCGGTGATAAAAGCGCGTACAGGTATATCTCCAAAAGATGCTTTAGCAGGAGCAAAGAAGGACGAGAATGTAATGAAGTATTTAAATGGTTTTGATATTAAGAAAACCATTTTTGTTAAGAATAAGTTGATTAATATTCTTATTTAGAAATTAAGAGTTAAGAATTAGTAATTAATAAGCAAATAAAAAAATCAGCCAAGTGTGGCTGATTGGTTTTTGTGCAAAGTTTATTCTGAATCAGAACCTTGCATCCTACGATTCAGATCTTGGTTGAGCCTGTCGCGGCAGATTTGATCCATTAGCTCCAACCGAAATCGAATTATTTGTAACTGTTCTGGTTGAAGTTCGTTGACTTTCAATGCTAAATCTCTACGTACCTCAATCATGGACTCTAGGTACTCAACTGCTGAAAAATCTGTTAGTGATTTACTTAATGATCCTTCGATAATTTTTTCTAAACGAGATTGGATTTCATCAAAGAACGGTTGATTTTTTCTTTCATAATTATCTTCATCTGACATCTGAGAGTCCCCACTTAGAGTTTTGAACTTTATTACCAAAAATATTATACATATTTTTAAACTATTTTGCAAGGCTGTAGCTCTGCTTGCTCCAAATTTAGAGGGGAGTAGAATAAGGCCATGTGTGGTATAACTGGTTATATTGGGTCTAAGGATCCTTTGAGGAATTCTTTAGATAATTTAAAAAAGTTGGAGTATCGAGGGTATGATTCGGCTGGGGTTTTATTTTATGGAGAAGGTGGTTTTAAGCTTGAGCGAGCGGTGGGAAAGTTTGAGAACTTGGATAAAAAAGTGGCGAGCATGAAAGGGGTTCCTGGCTATGTGGCAATTGCGCACACGCGGTGGGCGACTCACGGGGAGCCTTCGGAAAAAAATGCCCACCCTCATTTTGATTGCAAGAAAAAGATTTATGCGGTGCATAACGGGATTATCGAAAATTATCGAGAGTTAAAAACTAAATTAGAAAAAGCCGGGCATAAATTTAAATCGGAGACCGATACAGAAGTTTTGCCACATTTAATTGAGTGGTATTTGAATAAGGGCGAGAAGGATTTTTTTACTGCTTTCACTAAGGCGCTTACTGAGATTCGTGGTGCCTATTCTTTTCTGGTAGTAAATGTTTTGGAGCCGAAGAGAATATATTTTGCAAAGCTAGGTTCGCCGCTTGTGATTGGAACTAATAAGGGCGAACATTTGATTGCATCGGACCCCACGGCTTTGGCGGGAGTGGCGAGGCAGGTGATGTATTTGGAGGATGGCCAGCGGGGTTATTGTGAGGCTCTGGAGTGCGTGGTGGTGCCTAAAAAGCCGAAGCCAGAAGACCTACTTTTGACCCTTGAAGAGGCAAAAAAGGGTAAATATCCCCACTTCATGTTAAAGGAGATAAATGAGGTACCAAACATCCTTAAGGCTGGTCTTTTAGGGCGTTTAAAGGCTGATAAGGGGCTCGTGAAGCTTGGGGGGTTGGATATGATGGCAAAGCGCCTAAAGGGGGTAAAAAGGCTCGAAATTGTGGCTTGTGGCACGTCCTATTACGCTTCTTTAATTGGCGAGCTTTTGATCGAGGAATTAGCGGATTTACCCGTTGAGGTGTCGATCGCTTCGGAGTTTCGTTATAAGCAAAATCCGTTAAAGCGGGATACGGCGTATTTGTTTGTGTCGCAGTCGGGGGAGACAGCGGATACGTTAGCGGCACTACGAAAAGTGAATGATAAAAAACTATTGAGTTTGGGGTTAGTGAATGTGATTGGTTCGAGTATTGCTCGGGAGACGAAAGCGGGGGTGTATAATCGGGCGGGTGCGGAAATTGGAGTGGCTTCGACAAAGGCGTTTTTGTCCCAACTTTCTTTGTTTGCTTTAGTGGCTTTGTATTTGGCAAAAAATAAAAATAACGAGAATTATAAAAAGTTAGTTAAAGAATTAGAAATAATTCCAGAGAAAATTAAAAAAGTTTTGAAGAAGAGCGAGGAGATTAAAAAACTTGCGGTGAAGTATCAGGAGTTTAATAATTTTTTGTATTTAGGTAGAGGATATAATTATCCACTGGCTTTGGAAGGAGCTTTGAAGATTAAAGAGATTGGCTATGTGCATGCGGAAGGGTATGCGGCTGGGGAAATGAAGCATGGGCCGATTGCGATGGTGGATCCGAGTTTTCCAATCGTGGCGGTGATTACAAAAAATCGGTTGTATGAAAAGATGATGAGTAATTTGGAAGAGATAAAAGCACGGGGTGGGAAGATTTTAGCGATTGCGACCGAGGGAGATAAGTTGATTAAGAAGGTGGCGAATGATGTGATTTATGTGCCAGCAACTTTGGAGGAGTTTGAGCCTATGGTGAATGTGATTCCGTTACAGCTTTTTGCCTATCACTTTGCGGTGTTGCGTGGATATGACGTGGATAAGCCAAGAAATTTAGCCAAGTCTGTGACGGTGGAATAGAAGCTCGAAATTTTGGCAAACTTATTTGTCGCTTTCTGCGGTTCCCGTTCCGCCCTACTACTTTGTAGGGCTCACGGCGTCCTCGAAAGCTTCGCGAATTTTGCTCAAAATTTCGAGCTTATCGTTCCGAGATATTTATAAGTTTTATGATATAAGTATTTATTTTTTTGATATATTTATTCGTTATTTTATAATTATAGGATAGTGGATGAATTAGCTTACTCATTATTTCATTTAGTGGCGGTAATTTTAGTTGCTATTACTGCGATGTCATTCTTGGGCTTAATTGGCTAGTTTTGATTTTTAAAATTAGCGGAGTAAAATCTTACTCATATGCATCAACTACCAAATTTGCCTTATGGCTTTGCAGACTTCGAGCCAAAGATCGACGCTCAAACGATGGAGCTTCATTATAGTAAGCATCACCAAGGTTATATCACTAAATTAAACGAGGTTTTAGCGAGTCATCCGGATTTATTAAATTTATCGATTGAAGATTTGTTAAAAGATTTGAGTCGAGTGCCAGAGGAAATTAGAGTGGCGGTTAATAATTTCGGTGGAGGACATTTAAACCACACATTGTTTTGGGCGAATTTAACGCCTGAAGAAAACGCTCCAGATTCAGCTTTGCGAGAGTTGATTGATTTGAATTTTGGCTCTTGGGATAAATTTCAAGAGGAGTTTTTGAAGGCCGCAGCTTCTGTGTTCGGTAGTGGTTGGGTATGGCTTGTGAAGGACGATGCGAATAAGGTGAGAGTGATCACAACTAAAAATCAGGATAATCCGATTTCAGAAAATCACACCCCGCTTTTGGGGATTGATGTTTGGGAACATGCTTATTATTTAAATTACCAAAATCGTCGAGCGGATTATTTGCAGGCGATTTGGAGTTTGATTGATTGGGGAGTGGTTGAAAAGAGATTTTATGGAAAGGAAGGCGGCAGGGATTCGGAGGATTAGAGAGGAGATTTTAAACTTAACTAATTCGCCGCTCTATGAGTTGCGGGTGAGTAATAATTATCAGCCGGTTGTTGGGGTGGGGAGTTTGGATGCGAAAATTATGTTGATTGGGGAGGCGCCGGGGGAGAATGAGGCAAAAACTGGCATACCATTTTGTGGGCGTTCCGGGCAGGTGCTTGATAAACTTTTAGTAGCCGTCGGGATGAGTCGAGAAGAAATTTATATTAGTAATTTGGTAAATGACCGGCCGCCGAAAAATCGTGACCCGAAGCCGGAAGAGGTGTCTTTGTATTCGCCGTTTTTATGGCGCCAGATTCAGATTATAAAACCGAAAGTGATTGCAACTTTGGGGAGATTTGCGATGAGTTTTATTTATGAAAAAATAACTGGAGAAATTTGTAAGAAAACTATTTCGGAATTACATGGTCAGGAAATTAAAGGAGAGATAGATGGTGAGACGATAATTATGATGCCGCTCTATCATCCGGCGGTCGCCGTTTATAACGGGAAGCGATTTCCAGAGTTGTTGTTG
>CAYHSQ010000046.1:0-6057 GCA_964359365.1 uncultured Candidatus Saccharibacteria bacterium
CATTAATAAAAGCCTGGGCCAAAACCGTCGCCGAGGTTGTCCCATCTCCCGCCATATCACCAGTTTTCGAAGCCACCTCTTTCACAAGCTCCGCCCCCATATTCTCAACTGGGTCCGCCAAAGTAATCTCCTTAGCAATCGTCACCCCATCCAAAGTAATCGTTGGCGATCCATAACCCTTATCTAAAACCACCGCTCTACCCTTAGGTCCAAGCGTTACTTTCACAGCATTTGCCAACTTATCCACCCCCGCCTGAAGCGCCAACCGCGCCTTATCATTAAATAAAATTTCTTTTGCCATATTATTATTAGAATCTAGAAGCTAGTAAATAGAATCTAGAATTAATTCTGTATTTTTTATATTTATAAATTTATACCCTCTCCTCGCCCCCTACTAGATTCTAGATACTAGTTCGCTAGATTCTACTCAAGGATCCCCAAAATATCCGCTTCCTCTGCAATCAAATATTTTTTTTGGTCCAGCTCAATCTCATCCGGGCCATACTTTTTAAACAAAACTTTATCACCCACTTTTACAAACATAGACCGCACCTCCCCCTTTTCATTCACTCTTCCTGAACCAACCGCGACCACCGTTCCCATCTGTGGCCTTTCTTTATCACTCGAATCCGGTAAAACCAAGCCAGACTTAGTAGTTTTATTAGCCTCTTCGGGCTCAATCAATAATTTATCAAATAAAGGTTTTAATTTCATATGCCCAAATCATAATGTTTTCTCTACAAATGTAAATCCCCAGCATGTCCTGCTGGGGATATATTTTGAAAATAAATCAACGACGACGCCTTCTTGTAGATCTTCGAGTTCTCTGCTTTTTAGGCACACTTCTCAAAGTCTCAACGTACCGCCTTGGATAAGAAGCCCTAATCGCTTCATTAATTAAACTTTCTAACTCTTGCTCAAACAGCAGCCTAGCCTCAGGCTCCATTGTACCATTAGTAAGCTTAGCCACGATCAATCGCTTCACATACTTATGCCTCTTGTGATGCCGATCCTTTAGGTGATGCGCATCCGAACTCTTAACCTGAATCGGAAACCACAATTCCCCATAAGAAGAGACGCTAACCCAAACATCTACTCCTTCTCTATCGCACTTATCATTCTTGTCGGAATGAATAATTCGAGTAATCCGCCTTCCGTCTAAAAAAGGCTTCTTTTTCAACTTCCACTCAAATAATACATTCGAAACAAAATTTTCAGCTTCTATTCCCGGATCAACAGAAGGTTTTGTGTGTGAATCTGGATGATTGACTGTCAAAGGCTTTCTCCTTCGATACGCGGTAACTGTCAGGTAAAAGCGATCTTTAAAAAGAAGCCAGAACTAGTCTCATTATTGCTCCCTTTTAAAAACTTAATCAAGCCCTAGGCCGAAACCACAATCTCACCTCGTTTTCATTAGTAATTAAAACCGAATTACTATTTCCCAAATACCTCAAAGATCTCTTCATCTTCCACTCCTGAATTTTTTGTAATTTTTTTTCTAACCAACTAGAACAAGCTCCCTCAAATCTTTTTTTAAACCAAGCATCTTCCCCTAAAATTAAAATTGGTGATTCTAAAAATAAATCATTAATCTTCACACCCACCCATTCATTTCTTAAAAGAAATCTTCCTAGCCACTCCCCCGTACCATAAATTAATTTTAAATTCCCCAAAATTTTCTTATCGTATTCATTCCTAGCAAATTCTAAATCCCAAAAATCTTCTGCTACAAAATGATTAAAACAAAATCCATCACCCCCCCTCAAGAAACTCGTCCGCCTTCCCACAAATCCAAAAAATAACAAAACAAAAAATCTCGCCGTAAATAATCTCCCCCTTTTAACAATCATCAAAACATCCCAATCCGAATCACTCTCACCTTCACCCATCGCAAGCGACCCCGCCAAATAAACCTCCCGCACAAAAGGCAAATAAACAAACCAAGCACTCCACTTCTTAATCCGCCACAACTTTTGATCTAAAAAAACTAAGTCCCTCATAACTCTTCTACTAGATTCTAGATTCTAGTTCTCTAGCTTCTTCCCCATCAGTTTCCACCTCTGTCACTCCATCTAGAAGCTCAAAATCCTGCCCGGTAATCCTTTTCACATCCTTATTTACCTTCCCAAACTCCTTTAAGGCTTTATTATAAGAAGAATTTGTCGTCCCCAAATGCTTCCCCAAAGAAATCATAAAGTCGGCATAAGCCTTCATGTGTTTCCCTAAATCATTCACCTTACCCATAATCTCCCCCGACTCTTTTTGCATCTTTTCATATCGTAAACCCTGCAACACAGTCTGCAAATAAGCCACAAACGAAGTTGGCGAGACAATGATCACCTTCTTATCTCGATAAGCATACTCCACCAAATCGCGCATATCCGTCGCCCTCGAACCAACCTGATTCACAATCAAATCATAATAAATCGCCTCCGCCGGAATAAACATAAAAGCAAAATCCATCGTCCCCTTTTCCGGCTTCACATATTTCGCCGTCTCATCAATTCTCTTTTTTAAATCATTTCTAAAATCTTTTTCGTAACGCGCTCGATCCTCATCATTTTTCGCCTCGGCCAACCGATTATAATTCTCCAAACTAAATTTAGAATCCACCGGAATCAATCGCTCACTATAAAAAATCACCGCATCTACAATCTCATTATCCCCCAAATCATACTGCATCTTATAAGCCCCCGGCGGAAAAATATTTTTCAACAAGTTTTCCAAATAAAATTCTCCGAGCACCCCACGCTGTTTCGGATTCTTCAAAATATCCTGAAAACTTTTAAATTGATCCGCAAAAGATAAAACCTGTTTATTAGATTCGTTCATCTTCACTAGACCTTCAGTCACATCCCTAATAATCTTATTCGTCTCCAAAGCCTGCTTTTGCACCATATCAGTCACATTCCCATGCGTCCGCTGATTAAAGTCTCGGGTATCTCTCATATGATTAGTGATCTGCTCTTTCAAATCATTAATCTGATTTTGATTTTGCTGCTTCAGATCATTCAACTGATTCTGCATCAAGCCAAACCCCTGATCATTATTATTCTTCATGCCCAGCTCCCCAAACTTTTGCTTCAAAAAATAAATTAAAAAAGCGGCAGCCACCACGACCACCACCAAAACCACAATCAATAAAGTTAACTCCATCAACTAAAGTTAATCCCCGAGCCTTTTTTAGTCAAAAAAATCAAAAAAGCTTAAACAGTAAACTTAACAATAAAAAAATAAAGCTTTAAATTTTGGTAAAATCCGAGGCGCGAGTAGTGCCTCGGAACGGGAACCGCAGCGAGCAACGAAGAAGTTTACAAAAATTTAAAGCTTTATCTAGTTACACCCAGGCCCAGTCGGTGTGACCTCACAATAAACCGGTCTCAAAACCTTCACCTCAATACTCGAAGAAAATGGAATATTTTTCTTATTCAAGCAGCTCAAGGTAAAGGTAGTAGTTCTCCCAATCGTCGTCGCCACCGTGCCACCTTTAGGATCCACCACACCAAAGTCCGAAATATTGCACTTAGTAGCATTCCTACAACTCCAAGTTAATTCTAAAGAATTTTGAGGCTTAATTAATAAAGTTCTACTAGCCGAGAAATCACACTCAGCCAAATCACTCACGCAATCACTACTCGTCACCCCATAATTAGCTCCCTTAAAATTAATCCAGCCTAACACCGCACCGCCCCAAGCATAACCCGAAAAATCACAATTATTACTATTCAAAATATTTTTCTTCACTCCATAATTCGCGCCCGACATTTTGATCCAGCCATCAAACCCGCCGGTATTAGTTGCATCTCCACTGCATTGCCCGAGTGGTGCCGCCACACACGCTCTCGCCCAACCACTCACTAAACCAGTTTTATTATCAATCTTTGGAGCACTATAAGGTCCACTCGGAAAATTCGCTAATCCAAGCCCAGAAAAACTAATCCAGCCAATATTACCACTCCAAGCAAACCCAGAAAAAATTCCCGAAGCGTCGTCCACATTCACCCCATAGCCAGAACCATTAAATTTTATCCAGCCCACATTCTCACTCCAAGCATAACCCCTCAAACTCGCCGCCAGAGATGTGTTCGCCAAAAACACCCCCATTACTATCACTAAAATAATTTTAAAAATATTTTTCACAAAAACTAAATCTTTTTATACAAAGCCGGATCACACCCAGTTGGTGCGGTTTTCGAACAAGTCAAACCATCGCTAGTCACTCTAATACTTTTATACCCCCAATCCGTAATCTTGCCAGAATTACAAGTTATAAAACTCACAATCTGCACAGCCGCAAGTGAGCTACTGTCAGCCGCACAGCGACACGCCACCCCCTCCCAAGCACAACTACCTGTCGCCACCGCTGAATCAGGCCAACTAGTCCGCCTTACTCCACCCAAAGTAATTCCGCCTCGAGCAGTTAAATCACCCACTTCTAAATCACCAGCTTTAGATTGCAAACCAGTCCCCGTTGTAATCGGCGCCGCCACATTACCATTTGGCGGAATACCACTCGGCTCAGTAAAAGCTAAAACTAAAACATGACTTACAAGCACCGAAAAGAAAACCGCCAAAAATATTTTTAAATACTGCTTCATAATTTAATTATACTATATTTAGTTTTTATTTTATTAATAAATTCAATCATATTTATATGTCTAAATTTTTAAATATTTAAATTTCCCCTCTGCGCCCCGTTATTTAACACCAAAAACACAAAGCCTTAACAACCTTATTCACCACTTTCACCACAGCCTTAACTCCGTCCTTTATCCCATCCACTACCGAATCAACTACCCTTTCAAGTAAATTATCTCCACTGCCAAAATTTTTATATTGATACAACCCCGCCGTGCACCTTTTATCAGATGCAGCACACTGCGCCCGACCAGTCGTCACATTTAAATAAAAATCTCCCGAATCAGTCAGCACACCAACCTTGCAAGTTTTATAAGACAAAATAGCTACCGATAAACCAGTTGAGTCGTCTTCTACGCAGCGGCAAGCCGTTCCCTCCCAAGAGCAACCCACGCCACTTTCAAGCCCAGGCCAACCAGTTCGCCTCACCCCACCCAAAGTAATTCCATTTCTTCCTCGAAGATCACCCACTTCTAGATTCCCATTCTTTACCTGTCTCACCGAACCAATATTTAAAGGCGCAACAGAATTATTATTTGGTGCCGTGTCAGTCGTATCCGAAAAAGCCACCACACCAAAAAATCCAAAAGCTAAGACAATTAAAATCAAAAGTCCTCCCCTAAAAAATCTCTCCATATAAAATAAGTATAGCAAATTTAAAAAATCTCCGGTCATCCCCGTGAAAACGGGAATCTTCGTTTATTTAGTTAAAACTTATTATTTCTAAATTCCATATAGATTCCCACCTCCGCGGGAATGACAACTTTCTCTTTTTTTATATTTCAAAAACATTCCCCTGTGAATAACCACCGCTAACACTAAAAAACCACATCGGTTAAAATTAATTAGTGAGTAAATATTCTAAACAAGACAGATTCCTGAGTTGGGCTGGTTGGCTCTTAATTATCGTCGGCATTAGTGGATGGCATTTAGGTAGCAATCTCTCCCCACAATTAAATTTTGGCGAAAATGAAAACCTCGCCCATCTTTTAGTTGGCATCATCATGCTCTGCGGCGCCTACGGAGTCACTACCGCTAAAGATTTAAAAACAGCCATCATCGGCTTAGTCGGCATCACCGCTCTCACATATAGCATCGTCGGCTTCTACATCCCCCAAATCCCATTTTTCAATTTCGAAACCACCGACAATATCTTCCACCTCTTTATCGCCATCTTCGCCTTCAACGCCATCTTCTACAGTCACTGCACCTGCGAATTTATCCCCGAAGTAAAAAAAGCGGTAGCCGCAGTAGCCAAAGCAACTAAAAAAAGAGGCCGCCCAAAAAAATCTTAAAAATCAACAAACAAAAAACTCCCAAAAGGAGTTTTTTGTTTCCCCAAACACAACTAAAGTGATCGTCGATTAATACTTTTAGAACGTGACGGAAAAAAAATTGCCGGTTTCGTGTTGTTCGTTT
>CAYHSQ010000047.1:0-5800 GCA_964359365.1 uncultured Candidatus Saccharibacteria bacterium
GAAAATTCTCAAGATTGTTGGTGATGCATTTGGTTATGAAAAAAATAAAAAAGGATATAAGGTCATCGCTCCATGCGTCAGGCTAATTCAGGGTGATGGAATCAACTATCAATCAACTGGAGAAATCATAGCAGTTCTGAAAAGAAGACATTGGTCTGGAGATAACTTGGCTTTTGGCTCTGGTGGTGGCTTGCTGCAAAAGTTTGATCGTGACACTCAGAAATGCGCCATTAAGTGCTCGGCTGTTGAAATTGACGGCGAGTGGCATGACGACGTCTGCAAAGATCCAATAACCGACCATGGTAAACGCTCTAAGGCCGGAAGATTGATATTAGTTGCAGATCCAAAATTAGGATTTAGGACTGTTCGAGATGGAGAAGGTAAAAATAACCTGAAAACAGCATTTCTAAATGGTGAGCTGGGTAATTTCCAAAGACTGACTACCATTCGAAAAAGAGCCCTTATCTAAATTGATAAATTCTATTAAGGGCCCGCAGTGAACTGCGGGCCCTTCTTACACCCATCCTCCCCTTTTCCAAAGAATCGAGGAAAATCGTGGCTCACAGCACTAGAAACTTTGTCACAGAAAATGTACTTGTTTCTGCGCCTGGCATGTATGAAATGGGCGAATCGATTAATGCCATGTTGAATGATATGGACGGTCCAACTTTTACCCATCTTAGAGCAACCTGCGAGGCGTTTCCCAATGAAGAATTAGAACCAATTATTCCAGAAACTGTTCGTGGTCAACACGTGTTTCTACTTCATCCGCTGCAAAAGCCAAACCCAAATATAGCCATTATGAGTCTCTACCTAATGAACCAAGCTCTCGCAAGAGCTTCGGTTTCAGGAATTACAGACGTGCTGCCTTATATGCCCTACCTGAGACAAGATCGAAGAAATACCAAAAGAACTTCTGTTTCAGCCCGAGATTTGGCGGATCTAATCCAATTAACCGGTAAGGTTGAAAGTGTTATTACGTTTGATACGCACTCTGATCAAGTCGAGGGATTCTTCCGAATTCCAGTTGAAAACATTAGCGCGAGGAGTATTCACGCTGAATACTTCAGACGATTATTCGGCGGTGATTTGAGCAATGTAAGAGTTATTTCACCTGACTTTGGAGCGACGGTAAGAGCGGGTAGATTCGCGGATGAATTAGGTGTTCTGGTTTATATCATGCAGAAAAAACGTGATGCGGATAGTGGAGAGTCTGAAACTATTGGGTTTATGGGTGGTGATGTAGTTGGTCGAGATCTACTTCTTTATGACGACATGATAGATACAGGTGGAACGATTCGGGGCACAGTGGAAAAAATTATGGATCAAGGACCAAGATCGATTCATATTGCTGCTACCCACGGCATCTTCAGCAAGAATGCCGAAGCAAAATTCAAGAGCGGTAAATTCTCTGTCGTTGTGACTGATAGTATCACTCGAGAAGATAGTTATTGGCAGGAAAATGATTCTTGGCTCAAGAGAGTTTCGATTGACGAACTGCTCGCCAAAGCGATTCACGAAGCCGCTACTTGCGGTGGCAGCGTGAGCAAGCTCTCTGCTCCAAGAAAAACTTCGAAATAATAAGTTGAAAGTATACCAAACCGGTTGCCCAAGGCGACCGGTTTTTTGTTATAGACAAAATATAAAAAATATATTGAAACAAATTTACAGGTAGGTTAAAAAAGCGTAGAAATAAGGAGTGAAGACGCTTTTAGAATTGATAAAAGATTCGCCGGCGGTGAAAAAGGCTTATGAGATGGCGCTTGTCGCCCATAAAGGGCAGAAGAGAGCTTCGGGTGAGGATTATATTACGCACCCCATGGCGGTGGCGCAGACGGTTTTAGATTGGCACATGGACGAGCCGTCGGTGATTGCGGCGCTTTTGCATGACACGGTGGAAGATACTGCTTTAACTTCAGATAAAATTAAAAAAGAATTCGGGGAGAAGGTGGCTTTTTTAGTGAACGGCGTCACAAAGCTTGGTCATGCAAAATATCGTGGGGAGGAAAGAGAGGTGGAGAATATGCGGAAGTTTATGCTTGCTGTGGGTGGCGATATTCGCGTGGTTTTAATTAAGCTAGCGGATCGCTTGCATAATATGACGACGATTAAAGCACTGAAGCCCGAAAAACAGATGCGGATTGCTTTAGAAACTTTAGAAGTTTATGCGGTGTTAGCTGACAGACTCGGGATGTATGAATTAGCCAGTAAGCTTGAGGAGATTTCTTTTCCGATTGCGAAAAAAAAGGAGTATGAATGGATGATCGATACGATTAAGGATAAATATGAGGAGCGGGTGGCTTATGCTAATAAAATTAAGCCGGTGATTTCTAAATTATTGACCGAAAATGGGATTAATTTTTCGAAAATAGATATCCGGGCGAAAAAGATGGTGAGTCTGTATCGAAAACTTTTGAAATACGAGATGAATTTGGAGCGAGTATACGATTTAATTGCGATTCGTTGCATAGTGGACTCGGTGCCGGATTGCTATGCGGCTCTTGGGGTAATTCATGAATCTTGGCTACCACTACCGGGTAGGATTAAAGACTATATCGCCTTTCCTAAGGCAAATGGCTATCGGAGCTTACACACGACCGTGTTTGGCCCGGAAGAAAAAGTGATGGAGGTGCAGATTCGCACCGCTCAAATGCACGATGAGGCCGAGAATGGCATTTCGGCTCATTGGGCTTATCAAAAAAATAAGGATACAAAAAATTATATTAGCCGCGGGATTGCTTCTTTTGCAAAGGCGGATGAACTTCAGCTCATTAAGCAGCTAAAGGATTTGAAGGAAAATGCGCCGAATGCGGAGGAGTTTGCGACTTTAGTGAAAAGCGATTTTCTAGAAGACAGAATTTTGACCTTAACGCCAAAGGGTAAGGTGATTGAGCTGCCAAGCGGGGCAACGCCAGTGGACTTTGCTTACCATGTACATAGTGAGATCGGGAATACCTGCATGTCTTGCCGAGTGAATGGACTGATCTCCCCTCTTTCGACGCCTTTAAAATCTGGGGATGTGGTAGAGATTCTTACTCAGAAGAATAAACGGCCCGGAGATGAATGGCTCCAGTTTGTGAAAACCTCGGTAGCTAGGGAGCATATTAAAAAAGTGCAGAAGGACAAAAATAAGGTTTTGTATGGAGAAATACTAAAGAAATATGAGCTGCGCTTGATCGTGGAAGACCGTGTGGGTTTATTAAATGACGTCACTAATATTATCGCGCGCATGAAAATCAACATTAATCATCACGAAAGCCGCGAAGATCACACCTTCGCCAACCATAAAATGTTAAAAATCGGCTTCGCCGTCAGTAACTACGAAAAATCGAAAGAGTTAGGCGAAAAAATTAGAAAGTTAAAAGGAGTGAAGTCAGTGGAATGCCATCCTTATAGTTAAAAGATTTAATTACTTATTAGAGCAGGTTTCTTGGGTGCCGATTTTTTCTTTATTGCAAGTATTAGACGAGGATGGAAGCGTAACTGCTTCGCATTGAGCTTTAGTGAGGCTGTTATCACATAAGTCTGATGGTCCGTTGCAGCCGACATCGACAGAGCCTAGCCATTCACAATTAGAGTTGAGATCGCATTTGGCTTTATCACTCTTTAAGTTCTTGCAAGTAGTTGCGGCTTCTGGATGACTATCTAGGGCAGCGCAGGCACCCGAGCTTGTCGAACTATAATAACAAACATTTTTTGTAGTATAAGTGGCCGGGTAGCAATAATCAGAATTCTCTTGAGCTGGGCCACAGGTGTATTGATAATCCACATTATCAGTATCGTCATGATAATTAGCCACGCAAGAATAAACGCTCTTTAAGAGGTATTTACAGTAACGAAATCTTGACTGACATATCACTCGAGTAGGAGTCTGGTTGCAATTTTTTAAACAGATATTATCACTGGAATTCCAGAAACAATTAGGGGTGTTATTACAGGTAGTAGCAATATTCGGAGGAAGAGGAAGTGGGTAGGAATTATTTCTAAAACCGGGGCAAACATGAGGGTCGTATGCAATAACGCTGGAAGCTAAAGAAAAGCTGCTTGGGCTAAAGGCTGAACTTGGATTTTCAGCTAAGGCCTGGGCTTGCGAGTAATAGTCGGAGAAATTATTTGTACTAGGCAAGCTCGGAGAAAAATTAAATGATAGCATGGAGATTGGGGTGGTGGCTGGAGTGGGCGCGTTATAAGCGGGTATCCCAGAGAATGAGTTTGTAAAAGCTATATTTGGATCTAGAAAGGAGGGGGCTGGATTGTAAGCATTAGAATTTAACATCGCAGCACGCATGGCATTATCCATGCTGATAGAATCAAATTCTGAAGCCTTAATTAAAACATTTTTCTCTTTATAAAAATTCTGATAGACAAAAAATAATAAGCCGATTAAAAAGATGAGCGAGATTATTTGTTGAAGCGAAAGTTTTTGCTGATCCATACCTTTAATAATCTATTAAAATAGATTATTGGTAAATAAAAATTATGTGGACGGAGATAGTCAGGCTAAAAAGCTACCCAATTATAGGCTAAGCCTGACTAGTATCAATTTCGCCATGAGGCTCTTCTTGGATTAAACGATTGGCGATGTTTTTTAGCTCGTCTTCGGAGAAAAAATTAATTAGAAGTTTGCCGCCGTTGTTCGTTAGCTGGACGGAAACTTTAGTACCTAAAGATTCTTGGAGTTTATTTTCTAAATAAGCGATTTCGGGGGTGGTGTTTCTGAATTGATTTTTCGCCATCACTTGGTTGAGGGTAAAATCTTTACTTCTCATGCGGGTGAGACGGATTTTCACGTCCCTGACAGAAAGATTATTAGCTAAAATGTCGTCGAAGAGACCTCTTTGTTCTTGGGAATCAGGCACGGAAAGTAAAAGACGGCCTTGACTGTCGCTAATTTGGCGGCTGCCGATCGCCTCTTGAATATAAGTTGGTAAAGTAAGCAAACGCATCACGTTCACGATCGTTTCGCGGCTTTTACCCATGCGGGCGGCGATTTCTCTTTGAGTTAGACCGAATTCTTCTTGGAGCTTGGCATACGAGCGAGCGGATTCGATCGGGTTTAAGTCAGCGCGCTGAATATTTTCAACGATCGCGAGTTCTAAATTGTCTCGATCTTCTTTAATTTGCTTAATGATCGCGGGAACGGTTTTCAAACCAGCGCGCTTCGCGGCCGTGAGCCGACGTTCGCCGGCGATGAGTTGGAAAAATTCCACACCTTCTTTATCTAAAACTCGAGAGACCACTAATGGCTGGATAATCCCGAGTTCGCGAATGGAATTAGTTAAATCTACTAAGGCTTCTTCCTCAAAAACTTTGCGAGGCTGGTGAGGATTGGGTTTAATATCTTCTACTGGAATATTATAAATATTATCTTCAAAACCGTTGGCGTTGTTAAAACTAGCAGCGCCATTCTTTTCCACCACATTATCATTCCCGTGAAAAAGGGGATCTTCGTGGGTTGAAGTGGATATATCTAAAGTTGGAGTAGGCTCGGCTAAGATTCCCGTTTTCACGGGAATGACAGCTAATGGGGTTTGAGCGGCCAGTGGAAATTGAACTAATTCAGGCACTGGAAGTGATTCTGGTTTGGGAATAAGTGGTTGCTCTGGAACTATTTCTGGCAAAGGTTCGGCAACAGGAAGATTTTCTAATGGCTCGGCCATAGGGGTAATCGTGGGCGCTTCCACTGTATTAACTGGTGTTTCTGATGCTTGAGGAGTAACTATTAAAATAGGTTCTGAATTAAAAACGGGGGTCGAGATACCTTCGCTTTGCTCAGATTCGACGGACTCACTGCGAGCCG
>CAYHSQ010000048.1:0-5636 GCA_964359365.1 uncultured Candidatus Saccharibacteria bacterium
CGGCTGTGTTTGGCTAAATAATTCCTGCCAAAAAGCCACTCAATGCAATCAACTAACTCAATATTCATGTGAGGGAGATAATAATGTGGTTGTTACCAATCCAGCTAATAATATTAGGCAATGCTATTTAGATAATAGTAAAAACCCTCGCACCTGCTCCACCACTCGACCAACTATCTGCGAAAGTCGTACCCCAAATCCAAATATCTGTGACGGTGACAATCAGTGCATTTTTAGCTCAGATCCTAATACTGGCAATCGTCAGTGTAAATCCAAACCAGCCCCCTTATGTTCAGCCGCCACCCAATCAGTCTGTGAAGCTGATGTCAAATGTCGCTGGAGTAATAGCGGCTTTATGGCTCATTGTGAAGTAATCCCAAGTAATCAAAACCCAGCCCCACCATCATCATTCGGAGCCCCTCCCCCTCCCCCTGTCTGCCCTGGGTGCTAATCAGCCTTATGAATCACTCCTCCACCAATCACTAAGCCCTTATCGTTATAAAAAACTGCCGACTGCCCAAGAGCCACAAATTTTTGTGGATCTTTTGCTATTAAAAATATCTCTCCATCTTTTTCAAATAAATCCGCCTCAAATAAAGGTTGTCTATACCGCACTCTCGCCCAAACTTTTACAGGCAAATTTAAATCGCTCAACCAATTCAAATCCCCCAATTCCATTTCTTTTTTAAATAACAATTCATTGTCCGCCCCCTCCACGACCACCACCTCATTTTTAACCACGTCTTTATCACTCACATAGTGCGCCTTAGTCACAACCTCCCCAGTTACACCCAATCGCTTATTTTTATCTTTCAAATCCAAACCCTGCCTTTGCCCAATCGTATAAAATTGCGCCCCTAGATGCTCCCCCACTTCTTCACCTTTTTCATTTATCACCCTACCTTTTTTCTTTGGCAAATAATCACTCAAAAAATCTTCCAGAGTGATCTGACCCAAAAAACACACCCCCTGAGAATCTTTCTTATCAAATGTTAATAAACCAGCTTTTTTAGCAATCTCCCTCACCTCACTTTTTAGTAATTTTCCAATTGGAAAAACAATTTTCTCCAACTGGTCTTTTTTTATCGCCCATAAAAAATAAGACTGGTCTTTATTTTTATCTAAAGCCGCCAAAAGCCTACCATCTTTCACCTGAGCATAATGTCCTGTCGCCACCAAATCAGCCCCCAAGATCATCGCCTTCTCAAAAAATAACCCGAACTTAATCTCCCGATTACACATCACATCCGGATTCGGCGTCTCGCCCCGTTCATATCCAGCCACCATATACTCCACCACTCTTTTTTTATACTCCTCCTCATAATCAAAAACATAAAAAGGAATTTTTAATTCCTCGGCCACACGCCTCGCGTCATTCGCATCCTTCTCACCACAACCATCCACATTAAAACAACGCAAATGCACCCCGATCACTTCATGCCCAGCTTGTTTCAAAAGCAGCGCTGCAACCGAGCTATCTACCCCACCCGACAACCCAATAAAAACCTTCTTTTTCATTACAGTGCTTTACAAAATAACATTTTTTAGCTATTATATCAAATACTAATACAACATTATGCTAACTTACACCGAACTCAAAAAAGGCCTCGTGATCGTCTTCGAAGGTCAACCATTTGAAATTGTTGAATCCGATTTTCTACGCATGCAGCAACGCAAAGCGGTAGTTAAACTCAAAATCAAAAATATTATTAACGGTAAAATCTTAGATCGTAATATTCACGCCTCCGAAAATTTTGAAGAGGCTGATGTTAATAAAAAAGAAGTAAAGTTTCTTTATAACCATCGAGACGAGTATTGGTTTTGCGACATCAACAACGCTACCAATCGCTTCGCCATACCATTTGAAAATATTGGCACCCAGGCTCAGTTTTTAAAAAATAATACAGTGGTTGATGCTCTCGAATACAACGGCAAGATTGTTAATATAAATCTTCCCATTAAAATGGATCTCAAAGTTAAAGAAACTCCTCCAGGCGAAAAAGGCGATACTGCAACCGGCGGCAAAAAACTCGCAGAACTAGAAACTGGTGCTAAAGTTAACGTCCCACTTTTCGTTAACAACGACGATGTCGTAAGAATCAACACCCAAACCGGCGAATACGTCGAACGCATCGAAAAAGCTTAATAACTAATCGACTAAATTAAAAACCGACTAAATAGTCGGTTTTTAATTTTATTCCTCTTTCTTTAGAGCTTTACTCAAAGCCTCTCTTAATTTACCCAAATCTACTGTTGGCTTCTCTCCTAAAACCTTAGGCGTATTTCTAAAATCATCCTTTTTGACTTCGGATTTGTTTTCCAAAAGACTACTCAGGCTCGCTCTCTTTTGCTCATTAACAGGTTTAAATTCCGCATAATCTTTCTTAATAAAAACAGGCTTAGATTTAGTGGAACTTTCCGCCGAAGTAGCCACGGGCTTGGCAGGGCTCGGAACAAAATTGGCCCTCGACTCCGCGTGACTTGGATTAGAAGGAGCATTCAATACTTCTCTTGGCTTTTCAAGCTCACTAATCTTTGATCGCTCTGGCGACCCGCTCTCAAGGCGAGGCTCAGGAGTGGGGGGCCTTTTATTCATTAAAATATCTGGTGCGCGATCCTCTCTAACAAATCTTGGTCTTTCGGGTAATCTACCCCTAGCATCGTCATGTGGCGCACCATAACTGCGAGGAGCAGCTGGCCTAGAATCATTACCCCTAAAAGGAGCTCTCGGTGGGGCATCATAACCACCCCTAGCTGGTCGATCGTCAAACCTTCGAGGTCTATCCTGACCCCTATCATCAAAAGGCTTAAACGGCGGCCTTCTATCACCCCCGTCAGACCCCTCATATGAATTAGTTCTTGGTCGTTCCTCTTTCTTCTCCGGCACCCACTCCTGAGCAATCCTCTCATCCACTTTTGCTTTTGGAATAGCATAAATCTCCCTTGAATTTCTAATGATTGTTTCCTTGTGATTAATAGGCGGTCTTGGTGGTGGTCCCAAAGTTCTGGCGCCAAATGGCCGAGAAGCAATTCCATCGATCATTAATTTTAAATAAATATGATACTTCGCCAAATTCACCAAATCATGCCCCACGTACTCAGGCTCAAACTCCGGCTCTAAAAACTCCGCGTCCTTCGCCCCCACTCTAAAAATAATCATCGTTCCTACGTTACCAAAAATTGCCGAACGCACCGTCGTGTTATTATCTTGATCCAACTGATCCAAATACTGATTCGCCACAATCAAAGATAGTCTAAATTTTCTAGCTTCCGATAAAATATCCGCAAAAGACTCGGTCGCAAAATTCTGGAACTCATCTACATACAAATAAAAATCCGGTCGCTGACTTTCGTGCACGTCAATACGCGACATCGCCGCCAACTGAATCTTAGTAATCAGCATCGCACCAAGCAAGGCCGAACTATCTTCTCCAATTCTTCCTTTAGACAAATTCACAATAAAAATCTTCTTCTCATCCATCGCCTTTCTAATATCAATCGAAGAAGTCGGCTGACCTAAAATATTTCGAATTAAAGGATTAGAAGTAAGCTGACCCACCTTGTTTTGAATGGCCGCCGTCGCCTCTGTTTCAAACTTCTGACTATATTTCGCATACTCATCCACCCAAAAACTTTTAATCACCGGATCTTTCAAATTCGCCACAATCCCTTTTCTATAATCAGGATTATTCATCATCTTCTGAACGGAAAGCAATGTCGTTCCCGGATTCTCCAAGAGAGCCAAAAGCGTATTATTCAAAATATACTGCATTCTTGCAGACCAAGCGTCCGCCCAAATCTTTTTAAATACCCCCATCATCGAAGAAGCTACTAAGTGCCTTAGGTCATCGCTCACATTTTCTAGTGGATTAAAAGCAATCGGAAACTCCATGTCCGCCGGGTTAAAATAGATTACATCCTTCACACGATGTTCAGGAATATATTCCAAAATCTTTTCTGCTGACTCCCCATGAGGATCCAAAAACGCCAATCCTTTTCCAGCATTAATATCATCCACCACCATGTTTTCAAGCAGGGTGCTTTTACCAACACCAGTCTTCCCCAAAACATAAACATGGCGACGCCTATCATCCTCCTTAATGCCAAATTTCTTAAACTCGTTTCTGAAACTTGTTTCTCCTAAAATTGTAATATTCTTGTTATTATTCATAAATATTTAAATCTATTCCAAATCCTCCAAAGGCAAATTCGACGGCGGCGCACCCTTCTTAAACTCAACCGGTCGCAAACTTGGTGATTCCACTAAAATAGTTGGGTAGTGATAAATCGTAGCCAACTCCTCAATATTCATAAACGAAGTTTTCTCAGCAAAATTCCTGAATTTAAAATCATCCCAAAAAAGCCTCTTCTTAGCAAAGCCCTTCGCCGACTTACCAATCCATTTCACCGCCCAATGACCTAAAACCGCCGTCATTCTCATCGGCCTAAAACTATTTTTATTCAAAGTCGCAAACTGATTAAAAAAGGAAGCTACCGCTGAAATATTAGACCGACTAAAAGAGCTTTTGTTATCCATAAAAGCAAACCTCACAAACATTTCGAATCCAAGCTTAGAAACCTTATCCTCAATACTTCTTGCCACATCCTGCTCACCCTTAGTTAAACTAGTTAAAGCCGGCTTCTCCTCTTTTTTATCCTCTGGCCATTCCGGCTCACCCCCTACTAAAATCACAAATAAATTATTAATCGCGGCAAACACATAATCTAAAAATCCCACCTCTTTTTTTGCCTTCCTCCCTAAAAGCTTATCCCGCTCCTTTTCCGCCTGCTTTTTCCAATCATCTCCTTTCGCCCGCAAAAAAAGTTGCACAAACATTCTCTCGCCGCCCTTCAACTTACTCATCACTTCCACAAGTGAAGCAATGGGGTCAATTCTCTCCTCATCATTCTTCGCCTCAAAGAACTCCGGCCAGGTCCTAATTGGATAAGCGCTATCTTTAGCCAAGGCATAGTCAGCTCCAAAAATATCCAAAAAATCGTTTGGTAAAACCTCAGGCAAGTCATCCATATAATCAGGCACCGCCTCAATTTCTGCCTGAGGATACTGAGCATAAATCGCCGACTCAATTAAATTTCTAAAATCGTTTTTAATTCTAATGTAAAAATAAATCCCCGAAGCATCTCCCACCATCTCAAAAGTCGTCACAGTTTCAACCACTCCATTCCAATACTTATCCCAAGGAGTAATTCCAAAAGAATAAGTTCCATAAAGCGCGGCATAAACCTGCTCCATCGCACTCGGAACCCTTAAAAGCTCCCTAGGCACTCGCACCCTAAGTAACAACCACTTTATTTTAGCCGCTGCGTAAGACTCAATATAATAAAGCCACAACTCCCAAAAAACGCCCATAAAAATTATCGGCAACACAAACCACCAAGTTGCCAAAAACACCTCCCAAGTTGCCACTGCAATCCCCAAAAGCACACTCGCCACCGAAAATCCCATAAGAATATTATATCACCTCTACACTAAATTTTAAAAAATAAAAACGACCACTTTTTGGTGGTCGTTTTTATTTTTAAGCCTTACGAATATTGTATCTCCCGTCATCGTTTCTCAAGAAAGACTTCTTGTCCTGCAAGTTCAAGAGCAATGTATTTTCCTTAAAAATTCT
>CAYHSQ010000049.1:0-5576 GCA_964359365.1 uncultured Candidatus Saccharibacteria bacterium
TCAAAGGTGGTTGGTGGAACAAAGTTTGGAGTGGTAATAATGTCACGGAAGCCGAAGACCCAATCTTGATTTACGGTTCTGATAATCGCCTAGAGTGGGTGAGTAGTATCACTTCAAGTAATGGTAAAGAAGATTCCTTAGTCGGACTTCTCTACACAGACTCTCGAAATGGCAAAAATGTTTTCTACCACACGAGTGGTGGTGGCACCGATTCGGCGATTTTAGCCGCAGTCAATTCTAATCAGATGGTGAAGTTCAAGCATTTGGGCGGTACTACGCCGCAGATCTACAATATTTATGGCGCAATGACCGCCGTCGTCCCGCTACTCAATGATCTCGGTGCCTTTCAAGGCGTCGCGATCGCCGAGGTGCAAAATCCTCAAGATGTAGCGGTGGGTGTCACGGCGAGCGAAGCCCTTCATAACTATCAAGCCATGCTTTTCCGGCGCGGTCAGCAGATCGCGGTGGAAAAAGGTTCGAGTATCACCAAGTTGAAAGGTGTCGTCGACCGGATTCGCCAAGATGTTGGCCAAAACGGCAGCACTTACTTTTTCCATTTGGATGGCGTTCCTCGAATGTTCTCCGCTTCTTCCGCCGACAACGTCAAAATTGCTTTGACGCAGGCCGGCGATGAGATTGAAGTTGAGTATGTGGATTCTCACGAACCCACCGTACCAGTGAAAGGCTTTGACAATCTCTCGCTGGTTATCGAAACTACCCCGCTCAATCAGCAACTTCAGACGGTCGTCAAAGGTAAGGATGATGCGGAATCTCAAAGAAAATCCGAGCAGAATGTTAAAGATAGACTGAAGGGCTTAAGCCCAGAAGATCTCGAAGCTCTCAAAAAAGCTTTGAAGGTAGAAGAATAAATTTACGCATAAGTAAACCCGGCGCCAAAGGTGACCGGGTTTTTTATTTTCTTAAAAAAACAAAACCCCTTTTTGGGGTTTATTTCACCCCTCCTTTACCGAGGAGGGGATGGGGAGGTGAACCTATTTATTATCAAAGTTCGAGTCCCGGCTCGATACTTATCATGTAAACCAACTGTCTCAACCAGGAAAGATTAAGCGGTTTACTGAAGCGAAACGCTTTAGTGTCGTAATCGTTGATCGCCACCATTTCTGGTAGACGTTTACTAAGGATTACCCTCACTTTCTCTAGATCATTCTCGTTCTTCAGATTGCGAATTAACAGTGCGTCACACAGATTATCATCGCCTTCTTTTGGCTTGAAGTCGATTTGCCACTCTAGAAACGGCAAGGAACTCATCTTCATTGGGAGGAGGCCTTTCATTAGGGGATTATCAAATCGATCATTATTAACTCCGATAATATATCACATTATTATATTTTTAGCAATGGTAATTAGTTTTCTTGATAAAACGTCATATAAGAGTATTATCATACTTATGAATATGTATATCTTAATAATGGGCTTAATTGTACTCGTCGCCCTTTATTTAATTGTTATTTACAACGGTTTTATTAGTTTAATTAATCGTGCCCGCGAAGCTTGGAGCGATATTGAGGTGCAAATGAAGCGTCGTTACGATTTAATTCCTAACCTTGTCGAAACCGTTAAGGGTTATGCCGCTCACGAAAGTAATGTTTTAGAGGGCGTCATTCGGGCGCGCAATGAAGCGATGGGTGCCAGTGGTTTGAAAAATCACGCCGTAGCCGAAGACATGCTTTCCTCATCCTTAAAAAATCTTTTCGCCTTAAGTGAAAGTTACCCAGACCTAAAAGCCAACGTTAACTTTCTAGAGTTACAGAGAGAGTTGCGCGACACCGAAGACAAAGTCCAAGCCGCCCGTCGTTTTTATAACGGCAACGTCCGAGATTTAAACATCCGCGTTGATTCTTTTCCTTCTAATTTAATCGGCAAAATGTTCGGTTTCGTCAAAATGGATCTTTTTGAGTTAGCCGAAGACGCCGCCCGCGAACCCGTAAAGGTTTCGTTCTAGGTTATCTATTTCTGTCATTCCCGTGAAAATGGGAATGACAAAAAATATGACTTTATACCAAAACATCACTTCCAACACTAGAAAAACTTGGGGCTTTCTCATTCTATTTTTCTTTTTAATAATCGCCCTTGGCTATTTTATTAGTGAGATTTACGGCCAACCCGGTTTTTTATATTTCGCCGTTATCTACGCCTTGGTTTCTAATTTTGTAAGCTACTGGTATTCCGATAAAATAGTTTTAGCGCTCAATCGCGCCCAAAAAATCGATCAATCAAGTTATCCGGAAGTTTTTAACTTGTTAGAAAATCTTTGTATTGCCACAGGGCTTCCAATGCCAGCCCTTTATTTAATTAACGACGAATCGCCCAATGCTTTCGCCACTGGCCGCGATGAGCATCACGCCTCCATTGCAGTTACAACCGGCCTTCTTTCGAGGTTAAATCGTACCGAACTTGAAGGTGTTTTAGCTCATGAGCTTTCTCACGTAAAAAACCGCGACATTTTGCTTTCCACCGTCGTCGCGGTTTTAGTCTCGGTTATCACCATCCTTGCCGACTGGTCAATTAGGTTCTCTTTTATGAGTCGTAACGACGACAGGAAAAGAGAGGGGAATGGTGCCCTGCTTATTATTGGTTTGATCTTCATTATTCTTTCCCCAGTCGTCGCAACTATTATTCAGCTCGCCATTTCCCGCAAAAGAGAATTTCTCGCCGACTCTTCGGGCGCTCTCATTACTCGTTATCCAGATGGTCTCATTCACGCCCTAGAAAAGATTAGCGCTTATCCGGTCGGCATGGCGCACACGAGCACCTCGACCGCCCATCTTTTTTTCGCTAGCCCCTTTAAGGCAAAAGACTTAAAAAATTTCTTCGTCAGAATTTTCGCCACCCACCCTCCCGTAGAAGAGCGCATCAAAGCCCTCCAGTCGATGAACTAAACTCTACTGTCATTCAGAGCCCAATTCCGTTTGATTCCCCAAAGAATCAATTCGGAATTGAGGCGTGGAATCTATTCAATATCTAAAAATTAATCACAAAACTCCCGTGGCAATCTATTCAATATAAATTTAAATCAACAATTTCCCCGCCTCAATTTTCGGTTGGCCATAATCGCCAGTTTTAATAATCTGAAAAACCACCGCTCCTGCTGCAATAATCAATATAGCAACCAACCAAATTAAAGTCTTATAATGCATTTTTAGTAACTTTAATTATAACTTAATTTCCTCCCACGCGTCATTGTAAAGATTCAATGCGTCACCCACCTCTTCCACAAATCTTAATTTCTTACTCATTTCCGAATCATTAAAAACCGTCGGATTGCTAAGAATTTCTGGATTAATCAAAGACCGTGCCGCCCCGTTTGGGTTGCCATAGTGAATCTGATTAGTTATCCCAGCACTCACTTCCGGCTCTAGAATATAATTAATATAAGCCAAAGCCTCTTCATTTTTCTTACTTTCTTTCATAAGCACCATACTGTCGACGAATTTTAACGCTCCATAACTTGGCACTAAATACCCAATATTTTTATTTTGAGCTTGCATTTGTAGCACGCCGTTTGAATAGTCGTAGGTCACCCAAGCCTTTTCGTCTATCATTAAATCGGTTGGCGTATCCGGATTAAGTCTTTCAATATTTGGTAACACTTTTTTAAATAAAGCGACCGCCTTATCAATCTCATCTTTACTGGTTGTGTTCGGATCATACCCCAATTCTAGGAGCACTGACCCCAACACATATCTCATATTATCCATTACAATTATTTTCCCTTTGTATTTTGCTTTCGTAAGCTCCTTCCAGCTAATCGTTCCCTCCTTATAATATTTTTTATTGACTGCAAACCCTGCCGTTCCAAAAGTATAAGGCACGCTAAACTCCAAGCCAGAATCATAATAAGCTCCCTTAAAGTCCTCGCTAATATTTTTCAGATTAGTTAAAACTTTTCTATCCAGTGGTTGAATTAAACCCTCGCTTTTCATTATTTTCACCATATAATCAGACACCACAACCACGTCATAAGCTTCGGGGTCAGTCTTTATTTTATCAAGCGCCTCCTCATTACTTTTAATTAATCCATACTTAACATTAATTTTAGTTTTTTTCGCGAACTCTCCCAGCGTGTTTTTTCCAATATAATTATCCCAGCTCAAAACGGTTATTTCACGAGGTTTTTTAAAAATTAAGAAATATCCCAACCCCAAAATTCCTATTATCAAAATCAAAATTCCAGCAATTTTCATCTGCTAAATTTATCATCTTATATACATAATGTCATCCTGAATTCAGCTTTTATTTTTTACACTGTCATTCAGAGCCCAATTCCGTTCGATTTGATAAAATCGATTCGGAATTGAGGCGTGGAATCTACTCCTTATGTTAAAATAAAAAATATGGAACAAATTAATTTCTTCGCCATTTTTGGCGCCGCCGCAGTCTCAATGGTCGTGGGGTTCGCTTGGTACTCCAAAACTTTCTTCGGGCATTCCTGGATGGCCGCCATGCATCTTTCCGAAAGCGACTTAATGCGCATGAAAAATGAAAAAGAAAAAATGAGCGTGACGTATGGCATGAGTTTTGTAAGTGCTCTTGTCACCGCCTTTGTCATGACCAAGTTTTTTTACATGCTAGGAATAACCTCCATTGGGGGAGCGCTCGAATTAGTTTTATGGTTCTGGCTCGGCTTCGTCGCCACCACCCAATTCACCGCCCATCTTTTCGACCACAAAAGTAACACTCAACTTTTCATCATCAACACCTTCCACCAACTAGCCTCTTTGGCCGCCATGGCGATTGCTCTTATTTATTGGCTTTAACTATTTGTCATCCCGGAGTATAACGACTTGTGCTGAGCGTGGTCGAAGTATGGGATCTGTGTGTGTGTGGGCCTGTCATTCAGAGCCCAACTTTGTTTAATTTTTGAATAAAAAATTAACTACAAAGTTGAGGCGTGGAATCTATTCAATATTTAAAAATAAAAAAACACCCAGCCCTTCGAACGTCTTCGAAGGCTGGGCGGTGGTTGATGGGTTACGATTCCGTCTAGCGCTTCTTTCAAAGCCCAGAGACCGATCGCCCCGTTTCAACCAACTGTGGTAGTCGCTTTTTGCATTGGAGGCGAACCCCCTTCACCCTCCCAATCACGGGTCAGGTTGCGACTCCTCAAATCTCTGCAATTGAGGTTGAGGTCTAGAAGACTTTTTCGGGCTTCCTCAGGGTGCTTCTGCCATACAGACGGGTCTCGTCTGCGTAGGTCTGTCACCTTTATTCTGAGTACCGATACGGTCTCTAGAGGCGAATACTTAATCCGCCTTATCTCTCTCTGCTAGATCACCTCCAATGGGGGATCCATACCTACAAGAGAGGCTCTAATATTTTTATTAAAAAATATTAGCGCGTGTCCCATCGCCCTCCACCCACATGGCAGAAGCGATTTTGGTCATGCCTTTGCTAGAGGCGTCCGACCTTATTGGACACAACAGGAGGGGACTTATACCACATAATCATCCCACCCCGAGCCCTAAGGACTTGTAGAGCCAGCTAATCTTGCGACTAGCCAACCACACAAATCCTTGGGGCTCGGGGCGAAATAAATCTTTTACGATGTTCTAAAT